>NZ_NAAD01000001.1:300000-396234 GCF_002093115.1 Geothermobacter hydrogeniphilus
CGGGAGTCATTGTTCAGCGTGACCCGGGAAAATCCCTGGGGCAAGGACAAGACCCGCGACCGGCAACTGGAGCTGGCCGAAAAGGAGCTTGCCCGCCTCGACGGGCTGCTGCAGCAGTCCGTCACCGCCAGGAAGGAATTCTCCACGATTGAGGCCGAGCTGCTTGATCTCGAAACCGGGCTCGCCGAAGACCAGCGTGAACTGGACAAGGGCGAAAAATATCTGCAGTGGATCAGAACTTACTGGCAGCTGGAGGAGCAGCGGAGCCGCCTGGAAGAACAATTTTCGATCGCGCGGGAGCAGCAGGCGCAGCAGCGGTGTCTGACACAGGAGCGTGAAACCCTGCGGCGTCAACTTTCCGCCGTCGGTCTTTCCCTGCCGGAAGATGGTTCCGTCGATCTGCACGAACGATTGCAGGAGGCCCGTCGTAGTCTGCTGCAGCTTCGGCAACTGCAGCAGGAACAACAACGCCTGCGACTGGATCTCGCCGACGAGAAAAAAAGCAGTATGTTTTTGATTTGCGGTTGGACACTGCTGGTTGTCCTCGGCGCCGGTTTCGGTGCCTGGCATGCTCAGCCGTGGAGGATCTATGCCCTGCTGGTGGGGGTGTTGCTGACCGGGCCGGTCTGGGCCTGGACGATATGGAAACGGGTCAGCCGTTCCGTGCGTCACAGTGAGCTGCGTGGCAAGGCGCAACTGCTTGAACAGCAGCAGCAGGAACTGCAACGGCAACTTGATCTGCTGGAAGAACCCCTGGCCGCGGCGGGTCTTGCCGCGCGGCTGGATGTGCTGGATGCTCAGCTTGATGCCTGGGCCGGTCATCGTGAGAAACTGCAGGAACTGCGGGAGATCGACAGTGCCCTCAAGGTGCTGCCCACCGCTGAAGAACTGGCCGGGACGGTCCGCCGGCTGACGCGCGACCTGGCCCTGGTTGAAGAGCGGCGGCAGCAGGGCCGGAATCTGCGCCCCGGTGTGGACCTGGAAGCGGCGGAACTCGCCGACGCTGAAGCCGAGCTTGAGCAGCTGCGCCGCAAGATCGCCGCCGCCGAGGAGCGGCGCAACCGGCTCTGGATGCGCCGGGCCGAATGCGGAGCTCTGCTTGCCGGACGGCCTCAACTGGAGGAAGACCGCGCCGAAGTGCTGCAGGATGTTGTCAGGTTGCAGGGCCGCAAAAGGGTTCTTGCGCTGGCTTGTGAGGTGTTGCGAGATTCCGTCAGTCATTTCCGGGCCGATTACCTGGAGCGGTTTGCCGCTCGCATCGGTCCCTATCTTGAGTCCGCCAGTGACGGTGTCTACCGGGAGGCGCGTCTGGACGAGGATCTATCCATCAGCCTGCGCGACGAGGGGGGGCGCTGGAAACCGCTCACTCATTTCAGCCGGGGGACGCGTGACGCCGTTGCCCTGGCGGTGCGGCTGGCTTTCGTTGACCAGTTTTCCCACGGCCGCAAACTGCCGATCCTGCTGGATGACGCGTTGGTGAACCTTGATGGCAATCGTCAGGCAAGAATGCTCAAGTTGCTGAAAAAACTCAGTCTTGAGCATCAGGTTATCCTTTTCAGTCATGATGAACGGTTGGCAAAAAGGGCCGCACGGGAACGCTGGCATGTGCTAACATTGGACGACGGGAGCCGGGCTCCCGCCAGACCGATAAAGGAGGAGCAAAATGCCGGACAACTGCATCTTCTGTAAAATCATCGCCGGTGAGATCCCGGGAAATTTCGTTTATCAGGACGATGAGATCGTTGTTGTCGAAGATATCGCGCCGCAGGCGCCGCACCATTACCTGCTGCTGCCGAAAAAGCATATCCCGACCACCCTCGATCTGGACCTTGAAGACCGGGAACTGGTCGGCCATATTCACCGGGTGGCCGCGCGGATCGCCCGGGATAAGGGATTCGCGGACGAAGGGTTCCGGATCGTGAACAACTGCAATGAAGGCGGCGGCCAGGTCGTCTGGCACCTTCATTTCCACCTCCTCGGCGGACGGCGCATGGGCTGGCCTCCGGGTTAGGAGACGAGGCCGCCTGATGCAAATCGGTATTGCGGCACGCGACCGTGTTCTTTAAGATAGATCCGAAACAGGTGCCCCGTCCGCAAGAAGCACGGGGGTAGCGATTCGGGATAAGGTTTCAATGACAGGAATACCCCAACATCATCCTTCCGCAGCCCCGGAAACACATGACCGGCGTCGTGAACAGCGCCTGGTCAATGAAATGATGGAGCTGCTGGTCACTCATTTCGGCGGAGAATTGAGCGAAGAAGTTCTTGACCAGTCGATTGACGACCTGCAGCAGGCGATCAGCATCGGCCGCAACTGCCACCGCGGACAGGTGCGTAAGTCGGGCGAACCCTATTTCTTCCATCCGCTGCGGGTCGCTCACCTGGCCGCCCGCCACTGGATGGATTTCCCCTCCGTCATCGCCGCCATTCTGCACGACGTGGTCGAAGATACGCCGATGACCCTTGATGAAGTCGAAGCCGAATTCGGCGGGGAGGTGGCGCTGCTCGTCAACGGCCTGACCAAGGTCGAGGACAAGCGTCTCAGCAAGGAGGATCTCAAGGCCGAAACCTATCGCAAGCAGTTGCTGGCGGCGATTGAAGATGTGCGGGTGCTGTGCCTCAAGTTCTGGGACCGGATCGACAACATGCAGACCATCGGGGCGCTGAAAAAGGGCAAACAGCTGCGGATTGCCGAAGAAACCCGCGCCGTCTACGTTCCCCTGGCCCAGCATCTCGGCATGGGTTATGTCGCCACCCGGCTGGACGCGCTGGCGCTGAATGTCATTTACCCGGCGCGGGCTGAGCGGTATCGCCGGGCGCTGGAGTCGATCCAGGAACGCACCGCTCCGGCGCTGCGGAAAATCCGCGCCAGGATCCAGAATTCCCTTGAACATCACAAGCTCAACAGCCTGCAGCGGGACCGCTGGCGGCCCTTTTCCATTGCCGCCGCGCGGTTGACGGCGCGCGGACTGGCAACCACCTACACGCTGGAGATCCTGGTCGACCGGGTGATGGATGCCTACCTGGTCCTGGGCCTGCTGCACAGTCTCTACCCGCCGATTCCGGGCAAGTTGCGTGATCACCTCAATGCCCCCTCGCATCACGGCTACCAGGCGTTGAAGACCACCGTGCAGGCCGCGGAACATCGACTGCGGGTCGAAATCACCACCCGCAAGTTCGCCCGTTTCAACGAGGCCGGGGTGCTGGCGCCGGGTTTTGAATTTCAGTTGGCCAATTTCAAGAAACTGATGCGCTCCCTGTTTGAGGGCGAGTCGGCGGTCGATACTGAAGGCCTGCGGCTGGCTTCGGCCCAGATTCGGGTCTACACGCCGCAGGGCGAACTGCGCATCCTGCCCGAGGGCAGCAGCGCACTTGATTTCGCCTTCGATATTCACGAGAATCTCGGTCTGCACGCCTGGCGGGCCCGGATCAACGGCAAGACCCGACTGCTCAAGGCGCGGCTCATGGATGGTGACCAGATCGCCATCGAGCGCAGCGATACCCCGTCGGTGCTGCCCAAGTGGCTGGAGTGGGCAGTGACCCCCAAGGCGCGTAATGCCATTCGCCGTTACCTGCGCAGCAAAGTCAAAAAGAATTCCTGACACCGACGGGTCTTCCATCCATGAAAGTCTTTCTTTTCCTGCTCCTGATCCTGGCCTGTTTTCAGGGGGCTGCTCCTTCCCGCGCCGACGCGGGCCGGGCCAATATCTTCATCTATCACCGTTTCGGTGAATCGCGTTACCCCTCAACCAACATCTCTCTTGAGGATTTTGCCGCGCAGCTTGACATTCTGCAGCGGGAGAAGGTCCCGGTTCTGCCCTTGTCCGAAGTGGTCGGACGCCTCCGGGACGGACGGGAACTGCCTGAACATTGCGCCGTTCTGACCGTGGATGACGGCTACCGCAGTTTTCTGACCGGCGCCATGCCGTTGCTGCGGCGCTACAATTTTCCGGTCACCTTGTTTGTCAACACCGATGCGGTGGGGGGGCGGAATTATCTTTCCTGGAAGGATCTGCAGGCGCTGGAACGGGAAGGAGTGGCGATCGGCCACCACACCGCCTCGCACCTGCACATGATCGACCATCGTCCGGGTGAATCGGAGCTGGCCTGGCGACAGCGGCTCAGGGATGATCTGGCACGGGCCTCAGCGGCCTTTTCGACCCACCTGGAGAAGAGGCCGAGGATTTTCGCCTATCCCTACGGCGAGTATTCGTCCGTGGTTGAGGATCTTGTGCGGCAGGCGGGATTCACGGCTGCCGTCGCTCAACAGTCGGGAGTGGTTTCGGCCGGGACCGACCTGTTCGCCCTGCCTCGCTTTCCCATGGGCGGCCCCTACGCGTCACCGCGCCAGTTCCGGCAGAAACTGCGGATGTTTTCATTGCCGGTGGAGGTTCTTTCGCCGTCCGGCCCGCTGCTTGACGAGGGGAACAATCCGCCGCTGCTTGAATTCCGCCTGGCAGGCGATCTGGTCGATCCGCGTCGTCTGCAGTGCTATGTTCCCGGGCAGCCTCCGGCAGAAATTCAGGCTGTACCCGGGACTCAGGACCGTTTCCGGGTGAGGGCCGGCCTGCCGCTTGCCGGGCGGCGCAGCAAGTACACCCTGACAGCGCCGTTGAGAAAGGGTGGCTGGGCCTGGTTCAGCTATTTGTGGATTCGGCCTTCGGTGCCGGAGGGCGGCTATTGAGCGGCAACCTGGTAAACAGGGCCGCCGGGGCGACGGTAGCGCTGGATCGGCAGGGGGGTGCGGAGGGTTGCCCGGGCCAGTTGCTGCAACTGGTTGTGGCGGATGATGGTACGGATTTCGTCGACATAGGCGCCGCGGCGGGCCGAGTAGAGTTCCAGACCGGCGGCCAGCGCCGTCCCCGAAACCTGTTGACCCTGTTTCAGCAACTCCGCCCGCAGCGCGCGCAACGGTCGGTAAGCCCAGTGCGTGTTGATGTTGCGCAGGTAGGAGCGCAGCGACTCGTAGATGGAGGGGAAAACCCGAACTTCGTAACTGGCTCCTTCAGGGCGTCCCGCCGGCACCAGCCCGGTTCCCGGGGTGAAGGTCCATTCGCCGAACAGGTTGTTGGCGTCTCGGGCGAAGCGGGAGGTTCCGAATCCCGATTCGTTGGCCGCCTGCGCCAGCAGCAGGCTGGGGGGGACCGGCGCGACGCGACGCCGCAGTTCCCGACGGGCGGCGGCACTGGTCAGTGGGTTCTGCCTGACCTTGTAGTAGCGCCGCAACTCCTGCAGGTCGACCAGTTGTCCCGTACTGAGAGGCTGCCGGTCCTCGATGCGGGCGAGGATGTGAATCAGTTCCTGGCGCTGCTGGTCGATCTCTTCGTTGAGCATCAGCGCCATCGGCAGCAGGGCGAGGAAAAAGAGTTTTTTCCTGCTGCGGACATCCGTTATCCGGTCCATGTCCGATGGCATTCGGGTCAGGATCAATGGCGGGACACCGTGTTCGAGACGGTCCCAGCCATAGCCGTAGGATTCAAAGGCGGCAACCAGTTCGTCAACGGTTGCCGGGCTTAATTCCTTGGGGGGGATGAGGGTCGACAAGTCGGCCGAAGCTTCGATGTCACGACAGCCGCCGTTGAGCAGGACCGGGACGACCAGCAGAAAGATCAGTGTTAAACTGAAAGTTTTCTTCATGATTCCAAAATGTTATCCTGTGCGCGTTCCATTTGGTTTTCACGGGCGCCAGGTTCACGAACGTGGATAAACTGAATATTTGTTAATTGTTTTCTGTATCCAAAAGCGCATCTTATATCATTACTGGGGTCTGCAGGCAACCCCGGATCGCGACTTGCCGCTGATAGACCTATCCAAGGAGGCTCATCGTGAAATCATATCGCAAGGAATTGTGGTTTCAAATCCCGGCTCGCCGCGGATTCGTCAACATCACCGCCGATATCGAGAACTGTCTGGCTGACAGCGGCATTGCCGAGGGACTCTGCCTGGTCAATGCCATGCATATTACCGCTTCGGTTTTCATCAACGACGACGAGTCGGGTCTGCACGCCGATTTCGAGCGCTGGCTGGAGGAGATCGCCCCTCACCAGCCGCTGGACCTCTATCGGCACAACCTGACCGGTGAGGATAACGGCGACGCTCACCTGAAGAGGACGGTGATGGGACGCGAGGTGGTGGTCGCGGTCACGGAAGGGCGGCTGGATTTCGGCCCGTGGGAACAGATTTTTTACGGTGAATTTGACGGCAGGCGGCGAAAACGGGTGCTGGTCAAGATCATCGGCGAATAAGTCCGCGCTCGATTCCGTTTTCAAACCGGTCGCTGAAGAACTCAACCGATTCAGGTTTATGATAAACTTTCAACAGGAGGCAGTCCTTTGACCGAGACGATCAAAACCGCGAGCTTTGAATCCCTGCTGGAGTTGGCCGAGGAACTGCCGGAAGGCGGCTACCTGTTCACCCTCGACGGCCACGAGTATCGTATCCAGGATGTGCTGGAGATTTCCAAAATCGCCCGGCAGCATGATTACATCGTCATATATTGACGGGAAGGTTGGATTGATGAGTACAGCCCAGGTTTGTCACACGTTTGAAGCGGCCCTTGAGATGGCCATCGAGATGGAGAATGAAGGTTATCGTCACTACCTGCGCGGACTGATGATTGTCCGGGACGCCAACGCCAGGGATATCCTCAAGGAAATGGCGCTGGACGAACTGGATCACAAGTACGCCCTGGAAAAAGCCCTGATCGAGGGTTTTGTCGGCGAAGAACACCAGCTGCAGAGACCGGTGCCGACCATGAACCTCGACTATGTTCTGACCCGCAGGGAGCTGTCTCCCGACTCCGGAGTGCGTGAGGCTCTGGCCTACGCGATTCACCTGGAAAAGAATGCCGTCGACTTCTACCAGCGCATGGCCCGCGGTTGTGCCGGCGCGCCGATGGCCGAGATGTTCGAGAAGATCGGCAACGATGAAAGTCGGCATCTGCAGAAGCTTGAAGATCTCTACGAGACCTATTTTTTGAGTGAGAACTGAGCGGCTACGACATGTTGCCGGCCGGGTGTTGAAACGTCAGGTTCCTCAGGCTGAGCAAAAAGGTCTGGATGCGGGCGTCCGTACCCCCGCTGAATAAGGCGTACCGGAAGGTCAGACGTTGACGCGGGGGAAGGAGGCAGCAGATGGACGTTTTTTTCATCAGCCTGCCGGCCCCTTGACATCCGTAGAGAGGGTTATTAATTTCTGTTCCGGAAAGGCCTGGCGGGTCGATATTCGCCAGGCCTTGGATTTTAAAAATTAAATCCCGGTGGCGGTTGCACCGGCTGTCAGGAGGTTTTTTTTATGACGAAGAAGGCGAAGGTTGAACAGGGCGAAATCTCCATCCATACCGAGAATATTTTTCCCATCATCAAGAAATGGCTTTACAGCGAGCACGAGATCTTCCTGCGGGAACTGGTGTCCAACGCGGTTGATGCCATTCACAAACTGCAGCATGTCAATCTCGTTGAGGGGCTGCAGCTCAGTGACGAGTACGCCGTCGACATCGAGGTCGACAAGGATGCCGGCACCCTGACCGTTCGGGACAACGGTATCGGCATGACGGCCGACGAGGTCCGCAAGTACATCAACCAGATCGCTTTTTCGTCGGCGGAAGAGTTCGTTTCCCGTTTCAAGGATCTGGAAGACAAGAAACAGATCATCGGCCATTTCGGGCTCGGTTTCTATTCGGCCTTCATGGTCGCCGACAAGGTGGAGATTCGTTCTCTCTCCTACGCCGAAGGTGCCGAAGGGGTTCACTGGAGCTGCGACGGCTCGACCAGCTACGAACTGCGTTCCTTCCCCAAGGCGGAGCGCGGCACTGATATCATCCTTCATCTCTCCGACGATACGAAGGAGTTCCTCGAACCGGCGCGCCTGCGTGAAGTCCTCAAGCGCTACTGTAATTTCCTGCCGCTGCCGATCCGCCTGGCCGGGGAGACGATCAACGATTGCGAGCCGCTCTGGAGCCGCACCCCGAGCGAGGTCAGCGACGAGCAGTACCTCGAATTCTATCGCAAGCTCTACCCGCTGGCCGAGGATCCGCTGTTCTGGATCCACCTCAATATCGACTTCCCCTTCAATCTCAAGGGAATCGTCTACTTCCCGCGGTTGACCAACGAGTTTGACGTCACCGCCAGCCACATCAAGCTGTTCTGCAACCAGGTGTTCGTCTCCGACGACTGCAGGGAGTTGATCCCCGAGTTCCTGACTCCCCTGCAGGGCTGTCTCGATGCTCCCGACCTGCCCCTCAATGTCTCGCGCAGCTACCTGCAGAATGAGCCCCAGGTGCGCAAGATCCAGGAGGTCCTCGCCGGGCGCGTGGCCGGCAAGATCGTCGAACTGGCCAAGGACCTGGAGAGCTTCGGGCCGATCTGGGAGGATATTCACACCTTTGTCAAGTTCGGCATGATGAAGGATGAGAAGTTCTACAAGAAACTCGCGGACAAGGTGGTCTTCCGTACCACTGGCGAGGAAAAATACACCACCCTCGATGCCTACCTGGAGCGCGCCAAAGAGAAGCACGCGGGAAAGGTCTTCTACACCAGCGACGAGGCCGCTCAGGCGCCGTACCTGAAGCTGTTCGCCGACCAGGGCTTTGAGGTCCTCAAGCTGGAGGCGATGATCGACAGCCACTTCATCCAGTTCCTGGAGATGAAGAATTCCGAGGTCAAGTTCGAGCGCATCGATGCCGATATCGCCGACGGACTGCTGGATACGGAGGCGGGATCGGAGATCGCCAGCGGCAAGGATCAGAAGACTCTCAGCGAGGCGCTGCAGGAGTTCTTCGGTAAAGTTCTCGATATCAAGGGGCTCAAGGTGCGGGTCGAAGCTCTGCGCGATGCCGCGGTGCCGGGGGTGGTACTGCTCAATGAGCAGACCCGCCGCTTCAAGGAAATGACGCGTGCCATGGGGGATGCCGAACCCGACCTGTTCGCCGAGCACACCCTGCTGGTCAATGCCGCCAGCCCGGTAGCGAAGAATATCCGCGCCCTGCAGGAAGCGGGAGATCAGGAAACGGCCGAACTGCTGGCGCGTCAGGTTTATGACCTCGCCTGCTTGTCGCAGCGCAGCTTCGACAAGGACCGCATGGAAGCATTCCTGGAGCGCAGCGGCAGGATCCTGCAGTTGGCGGGGGAGAAGGGCTGAACCTGATCGATTCAACTTCAAAGTGCACTACCTAAAGCTAAGCGCAGATTCAGGTTGTCTGATTGTATGTACAGCAGGCCGGCGGTTACGATCGCCGGCCTGCTTGCGTTGAGGGGAGTTCTTCTGTCATTTACATGGTGCAAGCGCCGGCAGGAGCCCAACTGGATCAAAATCTTTCATGGCATAAGACGGGAGTGAATATGCAATATGTGCCAACCCTTCAAAACCGCCTAAACTGAATGGTCCCTTTGCGGCGTTGGTTTTCGAACCAGCGCCGCAGCAGTTTTTTGACCAGGTTTCGAGTGCCGGGAACCAGGCAGATGAATCCCATCAGGTCAGTCCAGAATCCCGGCGTCAGCAGTACCACTCCGCCGACCAGCACCATCGCGCCGTCGATCAGTTCTTCGGTCGGCATGCGTCCCGCTGTCAGTTCGCTCTGAATGCGCTGGACCAGTTCCAGTCCCTGCGATCTGGCCAGCCAGGCGCCGGCGATGCCGGTCAGCAGGATCAGCGCGATGGTCGGTCCGACACCGATCAGGGCCCCTGCCTGAATCAGGGTGTAGACTTCGAGAATCGGGACCAGAATGAAGATGACTATCAGGGTTATGAACACGATGACCTCTCTCTGATATGAAAAACTAACATATCGGTTTTAGCTTCATTAGGTGCCTACCATATCTGCGAAAATGCTGCTAACACCATGTTTTTAAGGAACTATTTTTGATGACTAAAAAATGTGCAATGTGCCAGGTGTGCCAAGTTGTCACCGTGGGCCGTAGTTGTTCACAGCCTTTTGCACAGCTTTTCAACAGCAGGTGTGGAAAACGGTGAAAGAACCCTGAAACGGCACGGTTTTTTGTCGGGACCACGATAATGGCGACTTCAACGGTTTGATTTCGGGACTCCGGAAGGTTGCGGTTCAGTCCCGGTGTCGTCTGCTGCCGGCAGCTGTTTTTCGTCCCGTGATTCTCCGCTGTGAATCGCGGCATCAACTCTTTCGCAGGCGTCGAGCAGGGCTGTTTCGGCATCGCATCCGTGTTGTTCGGCCAGATTGACGACGCTGAACAACAGGTCGCCGATTCGGCGGTGGATATCAGATCCGTTGTCCCGGGACGACAACGTCGGACCCGGGGACGTGATGTCCTGTGGCAGCGGGGCATTGTTCTTTGCCATCCGGCTGATCAGCTTCTGGGCCTTCATCAGGGCGGGAAGGTTTGTTGTGATATCTTCAAGGTAGCATGAACTGCCGGAGTTGCCGCCTCGTTCCTGCCGCTTGATGGCATCCCATTGACGATGCAGTTCTTCTTCGCTCTGAAATGTGGCGTCTGCGAAAACATGAGGATGGCGCCGAATCAGCTTGTTGCTGATCGTCTCGGCGATATCGTTGAAATTGAATTCTCCCTTTTCGGCGAAAATCTGTGCCTGGAAAACAACCTGAAGCAGCAGATCGCCCAGTTCATCACGGATTTTGTCCACACCGCCCGTGGCGATAGCTTCCACGGTTTCGTAGGCTTCTTCAAGAATGTAGGGTCGCAGGCTTTCCGGGGTCTGGCGGGCATCCCAGGGACAGCCTCCGGGAGCCCGCAGGGTGGCCATGATCCGGAGCAGACGACCAATGGCGGTTTCCGGTGAGGTCGTTTCGCCGGGGTTGCTGGAGAGGTTTTTCTTCAAGAGGTTTCCTTTGACGTAAAGTGGCCCGCTCGTGAAGGGACGTTTACCGTCAGGCTAATCACCTTGACGGGGCAAGTCAATAGCCCTTGCGGGCTGGAAACCGCTTGCAAAATAGTCAGGAATAGGCTAATAGAAAAACCCGCGCCGGGCGCCTGTTTTCAGGGATTTTCCTTGACATGAACGGGGCAGGTCTTATACTACCCGCTTTCGTTCCGATGAGGCTGTTTTTGTTCACGATCAACTGGGAAAAGATACCGGAGCAGGGGCTGTCGGCCGCTGCTGATGTGTCAGTGGAGGACCTCGTCGCCCTGACTGCTCTGCAGGATCAGGGTGTCTGTCGATTTGTCACCCCGATCGCGGCCAGTCTTGATGCCCACTGGGTTTCAGAACTGTTGCAGGTGAGCGGTCATGTCAGTTGTGATGCTGTTCTTTCCTGCAGTCGTTGTCTGAAAGAGTTCAACCAGCATCTTGAGGGTGGATTCGATCTGACCTTTGCCCGTCAGTTGCCCGAGATCAGCATGACCGAGGATGAGGAGGGCGAGGGCGTTGAACTCACCGCCGATGATCTCGGCCTGGTTTACGCTCCCGGGGATGTCATCGAGCTGCATGACATTTTCGCGGAACAACTGATTCTTGCCCTGCCGACGAAGCCGTTGTGCGACGATTCTTGCGCCGGACTCTGCGCCCGTTGCGGACAGGATCTGAACCGGGGTGACTGCGGCTGCCGGAATAATGATTTCAACAACAGGTTTGCGGCATTGAAAAACCTGAAACTCAATAAGGAATGATGCGCCGGTCCGGGCACTATTTCCTATTATAGAAAACGGGGGTTGCCCCCGCACAAGGAGTCAAGTTCATGGCTGTACCGAAGAAAAAAACATCCAAGTCCAAACGTGATATGCGTCGTTCCCACGATTCTCTTTCCGCGCCCGCGCTTTCTCTCTGCCCGCAATGCAATGAGCCGAAGCAGCCGCACCGGGCTTGCCCCAATTGTGGTGTTTACAAAGGTAAGGACGTCCTCGGCAGCGAAGACTGAGGGAGGTCTTCGCTTGAGTGAGAGAATTGTAGTCGCGGTTGATGCCATGGGGGGGGACAATGCCCCTGTGGTGGAAGTCGCCGGAGCTGTTGAGGCCGCGCGACGTTGGGATATCCCCGTCATCCTGGTGGGAAACTCCGAGCGGGTTTCGGCTGAACTCAGTCGGCATCAGGTTGAAGGCCTGGATATCTCGATCCGGCATGCCAGCGAGGTTGTCGGCATGCACGATTCGCCATCGGATGTGGTCCGGAAAAAGAAGGACTCTTCGGTGCGGGTGGCGTTCGACCTGGTCAAAAACGGCGATGCTCATGCTGTTGTCAGCGCCGGCAATTCCGGGGCGACCATGGCAGCGGCAATGTTTGTTCTGAAGCGGATCAAGGGAATTGACCGGCCGGCCATCGCCACGGTCATGCCCAACCTGCTTGACCAGACGCTGGTCCTTGACGCCGGGGGCAATGTCGATTGTCGTCCGCAGCATCTCGCCCAGTTTGCCCTGATGGGCGCGGTTTATTCCCGACACATTCTCGGCAAACGACAGCCACGGGTTGGACTGCTGTCGAATGGCGAGGAAGAAAGCAAGGGAACCGATCTGACCCGTGGGGCTCACAATCTGCTCCAAAAGGCCGGTTTCAATTACGTCGGCTATGTCGAGGGGCGCGATATTTACAACGGCAGCGTCGATGTTGTCGTCTGCGACGGGTTTGTCGGGAATGTCGTGCTCAAGGCTTCAGAGGGACTTGCCGATGCCATCGGAACCATGCTGAAGCAGGAACTGAAAAGCAGCCTGCGGGCCAAGATCGGTTATCTTCTCGCCCGGCCCGCATTTCGCCGTCTGCGCAAGAAAATCGATTACGCCGAGTATGGCGGGGCGCCTCTGCTCGGTATTGCCGGTACCGGGATGATCTGTCATGGCGGGTCGAATACCAAGGCGGTGATGAACGGTATCCGCCTGGCGCGAGAGTCTGTCGTCAGGCGGGTCAACGAAAACATGGTAGCGGCATTGCAGGGTCCATCCCGCGGATGATCCGCCAGGTCTGCCGGCCATGTTCAATCGGAGGGTGAGGAAGGATTGTAATGAAAGCTCGTATTATCGGGACTGGCTCCTATCTGCCGGAAACCATCCGCACCAACAAAGATATTGAACAGATGGTCGACACCTCGGACGAGTGGATCCGTGCCCGTACCGGCATTCGTGAACGGCGCATCGCCGCCGATAACGAGCAGACCTCTGATCTCGCCGTCAAAGCCGCCCGCAAGGCGATGGACATGGCCGGAGTTTCCCCCGAGGAGATTGATTTTCTGGTTGTCGGGACAATTACCGGTGATCTTCCCTGGCCTGCCACGGCCTGCCTGGTGCAGGAGGGACTCGGGCTGAAAAATGCTTTTGCCTATGATGTCTCGGCGGCCTGTAGCGGGTTTGTTTTTGCTCTTGATGCCGCTGTTCAGCAGATCGAATCGGGCCATATCCGCAAGGCCCTGGTCGTCGGGGCTGAATGCTTGTCGCGGATTATCGACTGGCAGGATCGCAACACCTGTATTCTTTTCGGAGACGGGGCCGGGGCCGTGGTGCTTGAAGGGCAGGACGGTGATCATGGTGTGCTGTCAACCCACCTTCATTCCGACGGCAGTTATTGGGAACTTCTGCATCAGCCGGGGTTCGGAACTCGTACTCCGGCTACTGAGCAGGGTATTCTCGACCGCATCCCGTATCTCAAGATGGCCGGCAACGAAGTCTTCAAAGTTGCGGTCCGTTCTCTGACGGAGGTTGCAAAGGAGGCGCTGGAGGCCAATAGCCTGACTGCCGACCAGATCGACATGATGATTCCGCATCAGGCCAACCTGCGCATTCTTGAAGCCACCGCCAAACGTCTGAAAATGCGTGAGGATCAGGTTTATGTCAATGTTGATCGTTTCGGCAATACCTCCGGGGCGTCGATTCCCATCGCCCTGGATGAAGCCAACCGCAAGGGTCTGATCAAAGAGAATGACATTCTGTTGTTTGACGCCTTTGGTGGCGGATTCACCTGGGGCTCGGCTGTGGTACGCTGGTAACAATCTACTTTGGGACTGAACGATGATCACATTTCTTTTTCCCGGGCAGGGTTCTCAGTCCGCCGGCATGGGCAAGGACCTGGCCGCTGATTTCAAGGTCGCCAGGGATGTTTTCGAAGAGGCCAATGATGCTCTCGGGTTTGATCTGGCCACGCTCTGTTTCAATGGCCCCGATGAGGACCTGAAGCTTACAGAGAACACCCAGCCCGCTATCCTGACTCACAGCGTCGCGGCATTGCGGGTATTGCAGGAAGTCAGCGACCTGCGGCCTGATTATGCCGCCGGACATTCCCTAGGTGAATATTCCGCCCTGGTCTGTTCCGGGGCGCTGCAGTTCGCCGATGCCGTGAAGATCGTCCGGCAGCGTGGTCGCTTCATGCAGCAGGCGGTTCCGGTCGGGCAGGGTGCCATGGCGGCCATTATCGGCCTCGATGCCGAGTCGCTCGAGCAGGTCTGCCGGCAGGCCGCCGACGGTGACGTTGTCTCACCGGCGAATTACAACAGCCCCGGCCAGGTGGTCATCGCCGGACATGCCGAGGCGGTTGCCCGGGCGACTGATCTGGCCAAGGCCAAGGGGGCCAAGCGGGCCATGCCTCTGCCGGTCAGCGCCCCTTTTCACTGTTCACTGATGCAGCCGGCGGCCGACCAGCTTGCCCGCGTTCTTGAACCCGTACAGGTCGGTAAGCTCAATGTGCCGGTGGTGTCCAACGTGGAGGCACGCCCCAACCTGGAAAGTGAGCGTGTCAAGGCCCTTCTTGTTCGACAGGTGTGTGCCCCTGTGCGATGGGAAGAATCCGTGACATGGATGGTTGAGTCGGGAGTTGATCATTTTGTCGAGATCGGCCCCGGTAAGGTTCTTTCCGGTTTGGTCAAGCGCATGGCGCGAGGCAGCCGGATTCAGAATCTGGCCGTGGCCGCTGATATTGAAAAGTTGAATTAAGGGAGACAGGACCATGCCAGCTGATAAGGTTGCTCTGGTAACCGGAGCTTCACGCGGCATCGGCCGGGCTATCTGCCTAGCACTTGCCGCCCGGGGATGCCGAATTGTTGCGGCCGGTCGAGATCGCGACGCCCTCCAGGACGTTGCCGACGAGATCGCAAAACTTGGTGCCGAGGTTCTTGTCGTGACCGGTGACGTCAGTTGCGGCGAAGATGTCAATCGGATGGTCAGCGAGGCGCGCGAACATTTTTCACGTCTCGATATACTGGTAAACAACGCCGGTCTGACGCGTGACGGGTTGCTGCTGCGCATGAAGGATGAAGACTGGGACGCCGTCCTGAATGCCAATCTCAAGGGCAGCTTCATGCTGACGCGCGCCGCGGCCAAGATCATGACCCGACAACGCTATGGCCGGATCATCAATATCAGTTCCGTTGTCGGTGAGATGGGGAATCCCGGCCAGGCCAATTATTGTGCCAGCAAGGCCGGATTGATCGGTCTGACGAAATCCAACGCCAGGGAACTGGCGAAACGCAATATCACGGTCAACGTTGTCGCCCCCGGTTTTATCGTGACCTCGATGACAGAGGTTCTGGATGACAAGGCTCGCGAGGAACTGGTGGGACAGATCCCTCTCGGACGAATCGGAAACCCGGAAGATGTGGCCAATGCCGTCGTCTTTCTCGCCTCGGAAGCGGCCGGTTATATAACCGGCCAGGTTCTGAGCGTGAACGGCGGCATGTACATGTAAACAGGTTCGGTGCCAGGCCACCGACATAAAACAAGGAGGTAGACAAGACATGGCTACTGTAGAAGAACGTGTTAAACAGATTGTCGCTGAGCAGCTGGGTGTTGATGAGGCCCAGGTTACCCTGGAAGCGGCATTCATGGATGATCTGGGTGCCGATTCCCTCGACACCGTAGAGTTGGTCATGGCTCTGGAGGAGGAGTTTGATATTGAGATCTCCGACGAAGATGCCGAAAAAATTCAGAAAGTTCAGGACGCGGTTACCTATATCAGCGAGAATACCTGAATCCGGTCAGCACGGGGGGGAGGGCATCCTTCCCCCCGTGAGCAACATGCGGTTGCCCGGTTGTCGTTAGGGGTGCCGGATGTCTGACCCATTTGAGTTGGAGGCCTGTAGAGCTTATGCGTAGAGTCGTTATTACCGGTATGGGCATTATTTCGCCATTGGGGTCCGGTTTGGAGAGCAATTGGGATGCTGTCACTAATGGTGTGTCCGGCATCGGTCCGATCACGCATTTTGATGCTTCGAATCTGCCGACCCGGATTGCCGGTGAGGTCAAGGATTTCAATCCCGGCGACTTTATAGAAAAAAAAGAACAGCGCAAAATGGACCTGTTCATCCAGTACGCCGTTGCCGCTGCCGACATGGCCGTGGCCGATTCCGGACTGGAGATTAACGATGATAACGCCGAACGGGTAGGGGTGCAGATCGGTGCCGGCCTGGGTGGCCTGCCGACGATTGAAAAATATCACAAGGCGATGCTTGAAGGCGGCTACCGGAAAGTCTCCCCCTTCTTCATCCCGATGCTGATCATCAATCTCGCCCCCGGTTTTGTTTCCATGCGTACCGGTGCCAAGGGACCCAACCTGTCGACGGTTTCCGCCTGTGCCACCGGCACGCATTCCATCGGCGATGCCTACCGGCTGATTCAGCGGGGCGACGCCGACGCCATGATTGCCGGTGGATGCGAGGGGACCATTTCGGCCCTGGGGATTGCCGGTTTCAATGTCATGAAGGCGCTGTCGACCCGCAACGATGATCCGACTGCCGCCAGCAGGCCGTTCGATAAAAACCGTGATGGTTTTGTCATGGCGGAAGGCGCGGGCATCCTGGTCCTCGAAGAGTACGAGGCGGCCAGAAAGCGGGGCGCGCACATCTATGCCGAGGTCGCCGGCTACGGCATGACCGGTGATGCTTACCACCTGACGGCTCCGGCTCCCGGTGGTGAAGGTGCCGCGCGCTGCATGAAGATGGCGGTCGGCAATTCCGGGGTCAACCCCGAAGAGATTGATTACATCAACGCCCATGGAACCTCGACCCATTTCAACGACCTCTATGAGACCATGGCGATTAAATCCGTTTTCGGCGATCATGCCCGGAAGCTCATGGTCAGCTCCACCAAAAGCATGACCGGTCATGCCCTCGGTGCCGCAGGAGGTCTTGAAGCGGTTTATCTTGCCCTCAGCATCGATCGCGGGGTGGTGCCGCCGACCATCAACTATGACGAGCCCGATCCGGAATGTGATCTCGATTATGTTCCCAACCATGCGCGCGAGACCAGGGTCAGGGCCGGGCTGAGCAATTCCTTCGGTTTTGGCGGAACCAACGCCACTCTGCTGTTAAAAAAGGCTGAATGATGTTTGTTATTGCCAGTGACCATGGCGGCCTGGAGCTGAAACAGGCGATCTTCGATTATCTGCAGCAGCGGGGAATCGAGGTTCAGGATCTCGGAACCAATGGCGATGCGTCGGTTGATTATCCCGATTTCGGTGAAAAGGTCGCGGCACGCGTCAGTTGCGGTGAGGCGCAAAGCGGGATTCTGATCTGCGGAACCGGCATCGGGATGTCGATTGTTGCCAACAAGTTTCCCGGGGTTCGAGCCGCGCTGGTAACCGACAACTTTACCGCCCGCATGGCCAAGGAACATAACAACGCCAATGTTCTGGTGATGGGAGGCCGGGTCCTTGATGTGGGCCAGGCTCTTGAAATGGTAGAAACATGGCTCGACACCGAGTTCGAGGCCGGTCGGCACCAGCGTCGGCTTGACAAGATCGCGCAGCTTGAAAAACGTTTACGCGGTGAGTCTTCACCGGAATGATCAACCCGGGCAGGCTGCAACGCCTGCCCGATTTGTTGAATCTGAATCAGTCGCGACTCCCTGGTTCAGAATTAAATCCAGCCCAGCCGGAGACCGAGAGAAATGTCTGATCAGCTCAATCTGTTCGATAGTGAAATTGCCGATGCCATCCGCAAGGAAACCGAGCGCCAGGAATACAGTCTCGAGTTCATTGCTTCGGAAAACTTCGTCAGTGAGAATATCCTGGAAGCTCAGGGTTCCGTTCTGACCAACAAGTACGCGGAAGGCTATCCAGCCAAGCGTTACTACGGCGGCTGTGAATTTGTCGATGTCGCGGAGCAGCTGGCCATTGATCGCGCCAGGGAACTGTTCGGTGCCGAGCACGCCAATGTTCAGCCCCATTCCGGTTCCCAGGCCAACATGGCAGTTTACATGGCGGTCTGCCAGCCGGGAGACACGGTCCTCGGGATGAACCTGGCCCATGGCGGACACCTGACCCACGGTTCGCCGGTCAATTTTTCCGGCAAGCTGTACAATATCGTTCCCTATGGCGTTAAACGCGAGACCGGGACCATCGACTACGAAGAAGTCGAGCAGCTGGCCCTTGAACACAAGCCGAAAATGATTGTTGTCGGTGCCAGCGCCTATCCGCGAACCATTGATTTCAAGGCCTTCAGATCCATTGCCGACAAGGTCGGCGCCGTTGTCATGGTCGACATGGCGCATATTGCCGGTCTGGTTGCCGCCGGCGAGCATCCCAACCCGGTTCCCTACGCCGAGTTCGTCACCTCGACGACCCACAAGACGTTGCGTGGCCCGCGCGGCGGCCTGATTCTCTGTACCGAGGAATGGGGCAAAAAACTCAACAGCAATATTTTCCCCGGCATCCAGGGTGGCCCGTTGATGCATGTCATCGCCGCCAAGGCGGTGGCCTTCAAGGAAGCTCTGCAGCCCGAATTCAAGAACTATGCGGCGCAGGTGGTGAAGAATGCCCGAGCCCTGGCTGAAACCCTGGTGTCGCATGGTTTCAACCTGGTGTCCGGGGGCACTGATAACCATCTGATGCTGCTCGATTTCAGCGGCACGGAGCTTACCGGAAAGGTTGCCGAGGCGACCTTGGAAACAGCCGGCATCACCGTCAACAAGAATGCGGTTCCCTTCGATACCCGGTCCCCGTTTGTGACCAGCGGCATCCGCATCGGCACTCCGGCGACCACCACCCGCGGGTTGAAAGAGGCAGACATGGTTCAGGTCGGCGAGTGGATCGCCGCCGCGTTGCAGAATGTTGACAACGCGACAAAGCTTGCCGAGATCCGGCAGCAGGTTCGTGAACTCTGTCAGCGTTTCCCGCTCTATGCTCATCGACTGAAATAAACGATGCAGCGACCGAGCTGGGATCAGTATTTCATGGACATCGCCACCCTGGTGGCCAGCCGCTCGACCTGCCTGCGTCGCCAGGTCGGGGCGGTGATGGTGAAGGGAAAAAATATCCTTGCCACCGGTTACAACGGCACACCCTCCGGAATTACTCACTGCTCGGTCACCGGTTGTCTGCGGGAACAGCTCAAGGTCCCGTCCGGGGAGCGTCATGAACTTTGTCGCGGCCTGCATGCTGAACAGAATGCGATCATTCAGGCCGCAAGGCATGGCATCAATATCGACGGCGCCACTCTGTACTGCACCCACTCGCCGTGTATTATCTGTTCGAAGATGCTGATCAATGCCGGGATTCGTCAGATCGTCTATCAGGTCGGTTACCCGGACCAGCTTTCTCTCGACATGTTGAGCGAGGCCGGCATTTGCTTTGAAATCCTTGAGAACAATAACCCGAACCAGGAGGATCAGTGATGAAATGCCCTTTTTGCGGCTTTGCCGATACCCGGGTTGTTGATTCAAGGCTCGGGAAAGAAGGCAACAACATTCGCCGCCGTCGTGAATGCGGAGACTGCGGCAAACGGTTTACCACCTATGAGCGGGTCGAGGAAACTCTGCCGCTGGTGATCAAGAAGGACGGTCGACGCGAGCCTTTTGACCGAACGAAGATCATTGCCGGTATGCAGCGCGCCTGTGAGAAACGTCCGGTTTCCATTTCCACCATCGAGCATGCCGTCGATCAGCTTGAGTTACGGCTGCAGGAGAGTGGTGAAAAGGAGATCGATGCCAGTCGGATCGGTACCGAGGTGATGGCGGCCCTGCACGACATGGACGAGGTCGCCTATGTCCGCTTTGCTTCGGTCTATCGGCAATTCAAGGACATCAATGAATTTATGGCCGAACTGAAGGACCTGTTGGCGCAGGACGAAAAGGGCGGCCGGCAATCTGGTTGAAATTTCCGGGTAGAACAGGCGTTCCATGAACACGCCAGAAGATTATATGCGGCGGGCTCTCGCCCTGGCCGGAAAAGGGGAGGGACGGACCCGCCCGAATCCCCCCGTTGGCGCGGTGATCGTCAAGTACGGGCGGATCGTAGGTGAAGGGTTCCATCCCGCTGCCGGCAGCCCCCATGCCGAAATCTTCGCCCTCCGGCAGGCCGGAGAACAGGCCTGTGGCGCAGATGTCTATGTCACTCTTGAACCCTGCTCCCATACCGGTCGTACCGGTCCCTGTGCCGAGGCGCTGATCCGCTCCGGAGTGAAAAAGGTCTGGATCGGGACCGGTGATCCCAACCCGCGGGTTGACGGGCGGGGTGTCGCGTTGCTGCGGGCGGCCGGGATTGAAGTTGAATGCGGTTTGCTGGGTGATGACTGTCGGTGGCTGATCGCTCCATTTTCCATGCTCATGTCAACCGGTCGTCCTCTGGTTACGCTGAAGGCCGCAGTGACCCTCGACGGCAAGACGGCGACCTGTCAGGGTGAGTCACAATGGATTTCCGGAGAACAGAGCCGGGCCGATGTTCATCGCCTGCGCGACCGGGTCGATGCCATCATGGTCGGGGTCGGTACTGTTCTGCGCGACAATCCCCGTCTGACGACCAGACTGTCGGGTGGGGGGGGACACGACCCCCTGCGGGTGGTGGTCGATTCCCGTCTGCGGACGCCGGATGAAGCCGCGGTTATCAACCATTCCTCCGACAGCGGTGTTGTTATCGCGACTACGCCACAGGCTGATTCGGATCGCGTCAGGGCCCTTGAAAATGCCGGTGCCCGGGTGCTTGTCTGCAACGAGATAGAAGGGCAGGGGGTTGATTTGCAGGACCTGCTGCGTCAACTTGGCAAGATGGACATTATGCATCTGTTGCTTGAGGGCGGCGCTATTCTCAACCAGGGCGCGTTCAATGCTGATATCATCGACCGGGTGCGGCTCTATGTGGCCCCGATGTTGTTCGGCGGCAGTGACGGCAAGGGAATTTTCAGCGGTCATGGCATCGGTCAACTGGCAGCTGCACGGAGATTGGGTCCACTGAAGGTTTCCGGGATGGGCGATGACCTGCTGGTCGAGGGAGAGGTGCTTCGATGTTCACCGGCCTGATTGAAGATGTCGGAACCGTTCGTTCGCTGCAGCGGGGAGCGACGGAGTGTCGATTGACGATTACCACCGGTTTGCCGGTTGAGGAACTGGTCCTCGGGGAGAGTGTCGCCGTCAATGGAGCCTGTCTGACCGTGGTGGCTGTCGGGATAGCTGATTTTACCGCCGATGTGTCACCTGAAACCCTGCAGCGGACCAATCTCCGCGACCTTCAGCCCGGGCGGAGGGTCAATCTTGAACGGGCTCTGCAGCTTGGCGGCAGGCTCGGCGGACATATCGTTTCCGGTCACATCGATGCTACGGCCAACCTGCAATCGAGGCAGCGTTCGGGCAACGCTGAGATTCTGCAGTGGCAGATGGACTCTCCGAGTCTGCGCTTTGTTGTCGAGAAAGGATCGGTCGCCATTGACGGCATCAGCCTGACCGTCAACCAGGTGAGTGACAGCGGATTCTCGGTGGCCATCATTCCTCACACCCTTGCCCGTACGACTCTGGTCGACTGTCGGCCGGGGGTGGTGGCCAACATCGAAACCGACCTGCTCGGGAAATATGTCGCGCGCCTGCTGGAGGGTCGCGACGATCATTCGGAAAAGAAATCGCTGAGTCTGGAATTCCTTGCCAGAAACGGCTTTATGTAAAATATCTCGATTTTACCTTAAGGATTAATACGCTATGCCTATCGCAAAAATCGAAGCCGCCCTTGACGATATCCGTCAGGGTAAAATGGTGATTCTGGTCGATGACGAGGATCGCGAGAATGAAGGCGACCTGACTCTCGCCGCCGAGAAAGTGACGCCGGAAGCGATTAATTTCATGGCCAAGTTCGGCCGCGGGCTGATCTGTCTTTCCCTGACCGAAGAGCGTGCCGATTATCTTGAACTGCCGCTGATGGTGCAGGAAAATACCTCCTCCTTCGGCACCGCGTTCACGATTTCTATCGAGGCCCGGCGCGGTGTCAGCACCGGCATTTCCGCCGCTGACCGGGCTCATACCATTCAGGTCGCGATTGCCGATGACACGGGTCCGCGTGACCTGGCGCGTCCCGGGCATATTTTCCCGTTGCGCGCCAAGAAGGGCGGGACCCTGGTTCGGGCCGGGCAGACCGAAGGTTCGGTGGACCTGGCACGGCTGGCCGGGTTGAAGCCTGCCGGTGTCATCTGTGAGATCATGAACGAGGACGGCTCCATGGCGCGGATGCCTCAGTTGACAGAATTCGCGGCGGAGCATGATCTGAAAATTGTCACCATCGCCGATCTCGTCGCCTACCGGATGCGCAAGGAACTGCTGGTGCGCCGTGCGGCCGAAACCGTGCTGCCGACCCCGTTTGGCGGTGAGTTCAAGGCCATTGCCTACGAAAATGATGTGGATCATCTGAACCACCTCGCCCTGGTCAAGGGGGAGATTGATCCCGACAAACCGATCATGGTCCGGGTTCATTCCGAATGCCTCACCGGAGATGTCTTCGGTTCCCAGCGCTGTGATTGCGGGGACCAGCTGCATGCCGCCATGAGCCAGATCGATGCGGAGGGTGCCGGTGTCATCCTCTACATGCGCCAGGAAGGCCGCGGCATCGGACTGATCAACAAGCTGAAAGCCTATGCTCTTCAGGATCAGGGGTGTGATACCGTTGAGGCGAATGAGAAGCTGGGATTCAAGGCTGATCTGCGCGACTACGGCATCGGGGCGCAGATTCTGTCTGAACTTGGTATCCGCAAGATCAGGCTGATGACCAACAATCCGAAGAAAATTGTCGGTCTGGAAGGTTACGGCCTTGAAATTGTCGAACGGGTTCCGGTTCAGGCCGAGCCCACCGATGCCAACCGCAGGTACCTGAAGACCAAGCGGGAAAAGATGGGACATCTGCTGGAAAATTTGTAAACTGGAAACCCACCAACGCCGATCCGAAGTGCCTTCCGGGTCGGATCAAGAGGGAGCGGATTTATGCCGAAAATAATTGAAGGGGCCATGCAGGCCAAGGGAATCAAGGTCGGTCTGATCGTCAGCCGGTTCAACAGCTTTATCTGTGATCGTCTGTTGGAGGGCGCTGTCGACACCCTGCGGCGTCATGGTGCCGACGAGCAGGATCTGACTGTTGTCAAGGTGCCCGGCGCTTTTGAAATTCCCCTGGTGGCCCGGAAAATGGTCGATTCCGGTCATTATGACGCCGTTGTCTGCCTTGGAGCCGTGATTCGGGGGGCGACACCGCATTTTGATTATGTCAGTGCCGAAGTTTCCAAGGGGGTCGCTTCCGTCGGCCTGGATTCCGGCATGCCGGTCATCTTCGGTGTCCTGACGACCGATACCATCGAGCAGGCCGTCGAACGCGCCGGGACCAAGGCGGGAAACAAGGGTGCCGAGGCGGCGGCCTGTGCCATTGAAATGGTCAATCTCTGCCGGTCACTGTAGACATGACCAAGGGTATCAGGCGACAGGGGCGGGAACTCGCGCTCAAAATCATTTACAGTTTTCCTGATCAGCAACGTGATATCAGCGTGATCCTGGACGAATTCTGGACCAATTTCAGATTTCGGGATGACTTGCTGGGGGAGGCGGTCGAGGATGATGCCGAAGGGCAGCCCCCTGAACTGGTTCGCCAGTTCGCCGAGAGAATTGCCTCCGGGACCTATCAACAGCTGTCGGCTATCGACGAAAAGCTGCGGGACAGTTCCCGGAACTGGAGTCTTGACCGGATGTCCCGCGTCGATCTCGCCCTGTTGCGCATGGGGGCCTACGAGCTGCTTTTCTGCGCTGATGTTCCAACCAGTGTCGCGATCAATGAAGCGATAGAAATCGGCAAGCGTTACGGCACGCGGGAAACCCCCGGTTTTATCAACGGTATTCTTGACCGCATCGGTAGAGATCGCTCCGGCGGCACCTGATATGTCGGACGTTGTCCAGGAGATTGCCTGCCCACCTGACCAGCTTGAGGTTGATGTCGTGGCCGCGGTCCTGTTTGACGGACGTGATATGCTGGACGGCCCGGCCGGTCTGCTCAACCGGCGACTTGGCTACGGCCTCAGGTTTTTACTCGACCAGTCGGTTCTGGTACGCAGCAACCACAAGGTTGCCGCCCGCTGGGTGCTTTTTCATGGATGGGCCGCCGGATGTCCCGAGCGCGATTCGGACCTGCGGCGGTTGCTGGCTGAATTGTTGCGGGTCTGTCGGCGGGCCGGGTTTGAACGCATTGCCCTGGCTGCCCCGGAAGCAGCACTGGTGAAGCGCGATCAATGGACCCCGGCCCTGGCGCAAGCGGCTTCGGGAGCAGGAGTCTCAGAGTGCCTGGTGACCTACGATCACAGTTATCTGCATGATCACACCGGACCGGTTTTTTGAACCGATCTGGACGATGATCCTGAAACCGTCCTTTCCAAGTTTGCTGAAACGTGTCCAGGTTTGCCTGGCAAGAATTTAGGACAACTCTCAATTGAGGCTGGAATGAAAGAACTCAAGGTAGGATTACTGGGATTCGGCACCATCGGTACCGGTGTCGTCAAGTTGTTGCAGCAGAACGCCGAGGTGATCAGGAATCGCCTCGGAGCCCCGGTCAGGCTGCTCAAAATTGCCGATCTTGACATTGAAACGGATCGCGGCGTCAAGCTCGAAGAGGGGCTGTTGACCGCGGATGCCGAACAGGTCCTCAGCAACCCCGAGATTGATGTCGTCATCGAGCTGATCGGCGGTTACGAGCCCGCCCGCAGCTTTGTCCTCAAGGCGATTGCCAACGGCAAGCATGTGGTGACGGCAAACAAGGCGCTGCTTGCCGTTCATGGTGAAGAAATCTTTGCCGCGGCCGCCGACAAAGGGGTTGAGGTGATGTTCGAGGCTTCGGTCGGTGGGGGGATCCCGATTATCACCTCGCTCAAGGAGAATCTCGGCGCCAACCGGTTTCAATCGATTTTCGGCATTCTCAACGGTACCTGCAACTACATTCTGACCCGTATGACCAACGAGGGGGAGGAGTTTGCCGCGGTTCTGAAGGATGCCCAACAGGCCGGGTACGCTGAAGCCGATCCGACTTTCGATATCGAAGGAATTGACACCGCGCACAAACTCGCGCTTTTGGTCAGTCTCTGTTTCGGCACCAGGGTTGATTTCAAGCAGATTTATGCCGAGGGCATCAGTTCGATTACCAGTCTCGACATCCAGTTCGCACGCCAGTTCGGCTATAAGATCAAGCTGCTGGCCATCGGCAAGATGCACGACAACGGCAGCATCGAAGCGCGGGTTCACCCAACTATGATCCCGGAACACTATCCGCTGGCCGATGTTGACGGGGTCTTCAACGCGGTTCGGGTCACCGGTGATTTTGTCGGTCCGGTGATGCAGTATGGTCTCGGGGCCGGGATGAACGCAACCGCCAGTGCCGTGGTCGGTGATGTGATGTCGCTGGCCCGCAGTGGACGGGGAAACGGTGAACCTCGTTCTTATGGCTACGGTTGTCGACCCGACGCGCTGCAGGAGCTGCCCCTCAGGTCGATGGATGATATCTGCAGCCAGTATTACCTGCGATTTACCACGGTCGACCAGCCTGGCGTGCTGGCGGCGATTTCCGGCAAGCTGGGCGAGTACCGCATCAGTATCGCCTCGATGATCCAGCCCGAGCGGCGCGATGATGGCGCGGTGCCGATCGTCATCATGACCCATGAAGCTGCGGAAAAGGATATGCGTGCGGCCCTGGCGGAAATCGATCAGCTGCAGATCGTTCAGTCGCCCAGCCACCTGATTCGGATTGAAGGCAGCCTGGACTGACAGTTTGTAAGCAGCATCCAGTAATCAGGGCCCGTCATCCTCATGAGATGACGGGCCCTGACTTTTTTCAGGAAGCTCCCCCGTCTTTTGGACGGGAGAGCTTCTGCTGATGGTTAAAGGGTTCCTGCTCCGGCAAGAAAGCCTGCCACTTGGCTCTGTGAACCGAAGGTCGCGTTGCCCTGGACGGTTGCGGAATAACCGCTGTACCAGGGTTCGGTCGTCGGATCGAAAAGCGGGCTGAGCAGGAAACTGTGAACCACCGGTTTGCCGCTCAGGCCGTACTGGTAGACACCGGAGGTGAGGTCGCCAGGTCCGGGGAATCCGGTGGCGACAGAGTCGGGATCGACGACAACGGCAGCGGCAGGTTCGAGCCCGAGATTGGAGACGAAGACCTTGCTCGACGCCGGTGAAACGATCGGATCACCGAAGGCGTAAAGGGTCATCAGATCGGCGGTTGAATTGCCGCCGATGACGTTGTAGGTGGCATCGGTCGGATCGAGCAGCCATTGGGCCAGGTCGAGGAAGACATAGTACTCGGTGGTCCCGGGAGTGAATCCCAGGGAAGAGACCAGCGCCTGCATGGTCGGCAGCGAGGTTTCATCCAGGACGTTGACGAGGATGGCCGAGGGGCTGGAAAGGACCATCTTGCTGACCCGGGTTTCCTGGGAGAGGAAGACCGAGCCGATGATCGAGCCCAGGGAATGGGCGATGAACGGAATGTTGGTCGCGTCCAGGTCGGTAAACGTATCGCCGTCCAGGTCGATGCCGGCTTCGATGACATCGACCGCTTCCCACAGGTCAATAGCCGCCTGGTAGAGATTGGCCCGGTCCTGGATCAGGTTGGTGGTGAAGAAACCGTCCCCCGAGACCGCGCCCGGGGTGGTGCGTTCGCCGTGGAAGATGGCGTCAATGGCGAGAGTGGCGTAGCCGGCCTGGGCCAGGCTGTTGGCGATCGGCAGGGCGGCGTCCTTGCTGGAGGTGATGCCGTGCTGGAACAGCACTACCGGCCAGGGGCCGGGCGTTGCCGGAACCGTCAGACGGAAGGTGACGGTGGTCATGCCGCTCTGGTCGAGCAGCGGGCTGTCGTAGGTCCCGGTGTAGATGTTGCCCAAGTCGGAGGTCGGGATACCGGTGCCGGTCAGCAGGGTTGCCGCCGGGATGCCGACAGGGTCGGTTTCCGCGGCGCCGGTGGCCGGGTTGGTCCAGCTCAGGTTGTTGGTGGTGGTTTTTGTGCTCAGCATTTTGAGGGAGGCGGTGGTCTGTGCGAAAGCATCGGTGCCTCCTGCAACCGGGTAGTCAACGGTCGGCGATGTCGTAGTACTAAGGGCTGGGGCTGGTGCGGTCGGGGTCAGTGAAAAAGTATAAGAGGCGGTGTGGTAGGTCCAGGTGACCAGGATGTCGTCCCGGGTCCAGGGGATCCCGGTCTTGGCGGCGGTAACCCCGGCGATGATGTCGAACAGGGCCTGTGGCCCGTCATTGAAGGCGGCCCGCAGGTTTTCAAAGGGGAAGAAGGGTGAGGTGGCGTCAAACGGCGTGGTCGACTTCAGTGCCGTCATGGTGAAGGAGGACGCCGTCGGATAACCGTTGCTGTCAAGCAGCGAGTTCTTGACCACCACCACGTAGGCTGCACCGGGTGTGAAGGGTTGCTTCGGCAGCAGCTTGATGACGCCGGACGTGAAGTCGTCCTGGATGATGAAATCGGTCTGGTCGCGGAATTCCATCAGCCCCAATGCTGTGACGACGCCGGCGGTATCTCCGGTCGCCAAAGCGGTCAGCAGGGCGGTAAGCTGCGGGTCGTCAGTGCGGAAGATCAGCAGCTCGAGGGTTGAGCTGTCGACCGTCCCGGTCAGCGGCAGGGTCAGGAACATGTTGGGTGACAGGCCGAGCAGGTTCGGCTGGGCATTGATCAGCTGTTTGAGCTGGTCGAGATCAGAGCCGTCATTGGCGAGCGGCAGGTCCACCCTCGGGTCGCCGTCAGCGGCCCAGGTGACATCATTGGGAAGTGGAAGGGTGGTGGCGTCAAGTTGCGCGTAAACAATCGGGGTACCGCCCTCTGTCAGGAGTGCATTGCTTCCGGTTTGAGTGTTGCCGCTGTCGCCGCCACAGGCTGCCAGCGAAAGGGCCAGAGCGAGCAGCAACAACCCGTTCCTTAAGTGAACAACCATTTTAGTCCTCCTCTGTTCAGGGAAAATAAACATTGTTTTAGAGTTTATATTCAATCGCTCGGTCTTGACATTGTCAAGCGGCGATTTGAAACTGGATAGTATGTTTTGTCCTTTCTCTTGATATTCCGGGAAAGAATGTTAAAAAATAGGAGCGCTAGGTTGTTATTTCGTGGAAAGTTCCGACAAGTGCGACTTTAATCCGCGATCCGTCCGTTCAGGGCGGATCGCGGATTAAAACAGTTTTTTATTCTTGCCACACGGTTTTCTCAGGGCTAAGATTTCTCACCATGTCTTTTCATTTCAAGGAGGTGTCATGAGATTCGCGCAACTATTCATCATGGGTTTGTCCCTGGTCCTGGTCACAGCGGGGACATCTTTCGGAGCTGGATTCGCGATTATTGAACAGAGTGTTACCGGTCTCGGTAATGCGTTTGCCGGCGTGGCGGCCACGGCTGAAGATGCCACCACGGTCTTTTTCAACCCGGCGGGGATGACGCGCATCAAGGGACAACAGGTGGTGGTCGGGACCCACTTCATCATCCCGCGATCAGACTTTTCCGGTGAAGCGCAGACCGCGGATTTCTCTGCGGCGTTTCCTACGGTTCCCGGACTCCCCGGGCCTGTTCCCATTGCCGGTTCAACCGATGATGGCGGCGAGAACGCCATCGTTCCCAACCTGTACTATGTCTACAATCCGGAAAACACCCCCTGGGCCTTCGGTATCGGTGTCAACGCTCCCTTCGGACTGGTCACCGAGTGGGACAGGGACTGGGTCGGTCGTTATCACGCAGTCAAATCGGATGTTCAGACCATTAATATCAATCCGGCGGTTGCCTACAAGGTTGACGACCATTTCAGCGTCGCTCTTGGCGTCAGCGCGCAGCAGATCGATGCCGAGTTGAGTTCGGCGGTCGATTTCGGCAGTATTCTCATGGCCGCCGCCGGCGGCATCCCGACCCAGAATGATGGGTTTTCGGTTCTGGAGGCGGATGACTGGGCCTACACGTACAATATCGGCATATTGTACGAGGCTGATGAAAATACCCGCCTTGGCATCCATTACCGTTCCCAGGTCAACTACACTGCGAAGGGCGATGCGAGGTTCGAGTACGGCAACTTGAGCGCGGCCCAGATTGCCCTGCTTAAGTCGAAAAACTTTGCCGATACCAATGCCTCGGCCGACATCAGCCTGCCGGCGAATGTCTCGATGAGCGTTTATCATCGCTGTACGCCGCGGTTGGCGATCATGGCCGATGCCACGATTACCTTCTGGAGTTCCTTTGATGAACTGCGGGTGGTGTTTGACAACGGACTGCAGGATAATGTCACTACCGAAAACTGGGAAGACAGCTGGCGGCTGTCGCTTGGTGGAACCTACAGCCTCAACGACAGGATGGACCTGCGTTTCGGGATTGCCTACGATCAGACCCCGATTCCCAGCCCGGAATATCGCACCCCGCGGATTCCGGGTGAGGATCGCCTCTGGATCGCCGGTGGTTTCGGCTATCGTCTCAATGAAGCCTTCAAGCTCGACTTCGCCTATACCCATATTTTTGTCAAGGATGCCGATATTAATAAACGGGCCGGGCTTGATCCCACCGGTGAAAACTTCTTCCGCGGCGACCTGGTGGGAGTCTTCGACAACACGGTCGATATCGCCAGTTTGCAGTTGACCTACAGTTTCTGAATCCATTCCGCCCGAATAAAAAAACAACCCCGAGTGCCGACCGGCACTCGGGGTTGTTTTTTTGAGGTGGTGTTCGGTTATTTTTATTCGTTGGTCTCGATCTGCGGTTCGACTACGTAGCGCTTGATTTTGCGGGTTGTTGTCTTGGGAAATTCATCTTCCCGCAGGGTGAATTTCTTTACCCGCTTGTAATCGGCCAGTTGTTTTCCGGCCTTCAGGACCTCCCCGCGGATCAGGGCCTCGACCTCGGCGGGGCTCATGCGGGGTTTTTTCTGTTGCCGCTGGTAGTTGTCGAGCTGCTCCTGGTCAGGGAATATGACGGCATAGACTTCCTCGGCCGTTTGGCTGACCTTGTGGCCGTAAACCATGACTTCGGCGATATAGGGACTCTTCAACAATTCATTTTCCACTTCTTCGGGATAGACGTTTTTGCCGTTCGGAGTGACGATCAGGTTTTTGCAGCGTCCGCAGATCGACAGGTAACCGTCTTCGAGTTTGCCGAGGTCGCCGGTGCGGTACCAGCCGTCCTGAAGGACTTCGGCCGTGGCTTCGGGACGTTTGTAATATCCCTGCATGACATTGGGGCCCTTGACGACAATCTCCCCGACACCTTCTGAGTTGGGTTGATCGATACGGACCTGAACGCCTTCAAGCAGATGGCCGACGGTGCCGATCTTGCGAACCGTGGGAGATTCGGCGGCTATCACCGGCGAGGTCTCGGTGATGCCGTAACCCTGGAACAGCTTCAGGCCGAGGTCGAGATAGCCCTGGGCGATGTCCGGGTCGAGGGCGGCACCACCGCTGACGAAGGTGGTGTTCTCGCCGACTGACTTGCGCACCTTGCGGGCGACGATGGGGCGGGTCAGGGCGTTGCTGTACAGGAATTTCGAAAGGGGCTGGCTGTTGATCTTGCGATAGATGCGATCAAGCACCAGTCGATAGACCGCCGGCACCCCGAGGAGAAAGCTCGGTTTCACTTCGGCCAGGTTTTCCCCCAGTTTCTTGAGCGATTCAGCAAAAGAGATGTGCCCTCCCAGAGACAGGGGGAGCAGAATGCCGCAGACCTGTTCGAAAACATGATTGATGGGCAAGAAGGAGAGCGTGCTCATGTTTTCGTCGAGCTGGAAATGTTTGACCGCCGCCTGGATGTTGGACACTATATTGGCGTGGCTGAGCATGGCCCCCTTGGACTGGCCGGTGGTGCCCGAGGTGTAGAGAATAACAGCCGTATCTTCGGCGCGGCGTGGATTCTCCGGAAGTTTCCGGTCCGGGTCGAGAGCATCGAAAGCGACCAGGCGGCCGGATTTGACCAGCTTGGCCAGGTTGGCCCGTTGCGGGGCAAAGTAGTCGATGTCGCTTTTTCTTCGATGGCTGGTGCCGCTTGCGCCGGTCATCAGTTGCTGTGCCTTGCGGGCCATGCTTTCCAGCCGGGAAGCGTCCTCCTGCGGAATTTTGAACCGTTCGACCAGGGTTTTCCAGGTATCAACCAGTTCTTCAATGGGGCTGCTGTCGCAGCTGATTTCCGGATCGCCGTCGAGCAGGATGATTTTTTCCAGTTTCGGCAGGTCGTCGAGAATTTCCTGGATGGTTTCCAGATAGCTCTGTTCGGTAAAAAGCACCCGCGCCTCACTGTCCGAGAGGACATGGCGCAGTTCCGAGGCTTTCAGTTCCTTGTCGATCGGCACCGCGACCCCGCCGCTGCGCAGAATCCCCAGGTAGGCCGCGATCCAGCGTGGTGACGCCGGCGCTATCAGGGCTGCGTGTTCGCCGACCTTGAGCTTTTTGCCTGTCAGGCCGCTGGCGGCCCTGGTGGCCAACTCCCAGAGCTGGCGGTAACTGGTCGACTGCCACTGCCCGGCTGTTTTGTGTCGGAGAGCAACACGCTCGGCATGCCTCTCGCAACTGTCGGCAATCAGTTGATCGATGGTCTGCACCCTAACCTCCCTTGGTCGTCCTGAATCCGTGGGCTCACTTTATTCAGGAATTGAGTTTTCGTTGAACCTGAATTCGTGAGCTCCGGGTTGATGGAGAGTACAAGTGCCTGGTCTGGATGAGGTTTTCAAAAATCTGAAGCGCACCCATCAGGTTCGCTGGTGATTTTTGGGAAACTCAGACAGATCAATGACTTGTTGTGCTGTCCGCCGACAAGGGGTTCACTGATTCAGGTTGTAGTTCAAGCTAACCAAGGCTTTGGCGGTTGGCAAGAAAAAACCTGTAAAAGCCGTCGGCTCGGACAATTTGCTGCCGGTTGTTCACTTTTGTGGTAATCTATCACCGGTCTTTCGCCACGGTTGCGATCTGCGGCGATTTCCCTTGAGAAAACCGGAGGGGACTGAGTCGCAGATTTCGGTTATGGAAAACACAAGAAAAGGCTTGACAGGTTTCATCGGGATTTGTTAAAAGTTTCCGGCGTTGACGGGCACATGTAGGCACGTAGCTCAGTGGGAGAGCACTACCTTGACACGGTAGGGGTCGGCGGTTCAATCCCGCCCGTGCCTACCACCTGCATCACCGGCTCCGACGAAACCGAGGCATCTTTCGATGCCTTTTTTCGTTATAGCCTGAATCCGTGGATTCAGGCCGGATGGAAAGTACGGGCGGGTCAATGACTTGTGCTGTTCACCGGTCAAGAATTCGCTGATTCGGGTAGGGGAGAAATTGAGATGAGTGTCGTTCAAATCGAATTACCGGATGGAAGCCGCAAGGAAGTCCCCCGTGGGCAGACCCCGCTGGACGTGGCCCGCTCAATTGCGGAAGGTCTCGCGCGCAGATCTGTCGCCGCGCGGATTGATGGAGTCCTGACCGATTTGAGCACGCCGCTCGAAGCCGACTGTCGATTGGAGATTGTGACTCTCGATTCCGCCGACGGGCTTGAGGTCTATCGGCATTCAACGGCTCACCTGATGGCGCAGGCGGTCAAGGAGCTGTTCGGACAAGATGTCCAGGTGACCATCGGCCCGGCGATCGAGAATGGTTTCTATTACGACTTTTTCAGTGACAAGCACACCTTCACGCCTGAAGAATTCGACCAGATAGAAAAGAAGATGGAAGAACTCGCCAGGGCGGACCTCCCGATCGAACGCTCGGTGGTTAGTCGTGAAGAGGCGGTTGAACTGTTCCGTTCGATGGGGGAGGATTACAAGGTTCAGCTGATTGAGGACCTCGACCAGCCGACTGTTTCCCTTTATCGCCAGGGGGATTTTGTCGATCTCTGCCGCGGTCCGCACCTGCCGTCGACCGGTTTGATCAAAGCTTTCAAGCTGACCAGCGTGGCCGGCGCCTATTGGCGTGGCGATGAAAAAAACGCTATGCTGCAACGGCTTTACGCGACAGCTTTTCCCAACAAAAAAGACCTGCGGTCCTATCTGAACCGTCTCGAAGAGGCGCGCAAGCGTGATCATCGCAAGCTGGGCCGGGAACTTGACCTCTTCTCCTTCAGCGAGGAAGCCGGCGCCGGACTGGTGATCTGGCACCCTAAGGGGGCGCTGCTGCGAACCCTGCTGGAAGATTTCGAGCGCAAAGAACATCTGCGGCGTGGTTATGACATTGTCCAGGGACCGCAGATCCTGCGTACCGAATTGTGGAAGACCTCGGGGCATTACGAGAATTACCGGGAAAACATGTACTTCACCGAGGTTGACGAGCAGAGCTATGGCATCAAGCCGATGAACTGCCTGGCTCATATGCTGATCTACAAGTCGAAGATCCGCTCTTATCGGGATCTTCCGCAACGTTATTTCGAGTTGGGACTGGTTCACCGGCATGAGAAATCAGGGGTTCTGCACGGACTGTTGCGCGTTCGAGGTTTCACTCAGGATGATGCTCATATTCTCTGCACCCCTGAGCAACTGGATGGTGAAATCAAGGGTGTCCTGACTTTTGTGCGTGATGTCATGGAGATTTTCGGTTTCGAGTACGAGATGGAAATTTCCACCCGCCCCGAGAAATCGATCGGTTCGGACGAAGCGTGGGAACTCGCTACCGCGGCCCTGGTAAGCGCCCTGGACGACTCCGGCCTGCCCTATGAAGTCAACGAGGGCGACGGTGCCTTTTACGGCCCCAAGATCGACATCAAGCTCAAGGATGCTCTCGACCGACGTTGGCAGTGCGCCACCATTCAGTGTGATTTCACCCTGCCGGAACGGTTCGACCTGCATTATATCGGCGCCGATGGCGAAAAACATCGCCCGGTCATGGTGCACCGTGTCATCCTCGGCGCCATTGAACGTTTTATCGGCGTACTGATCGAACATTATGCCGGAAATTTCCCGCTCTGGATTTCTCCTGTTCAAGCTGTGGTCGTCAATGTCACCGACAATCAGGCCGAATATGTCGAAAAGGTCTATCAGCAGTTGTTAAATGCCGGGATTCGGGTAAAAAAGGACTTGCGTAATGAAAAGCTCGGCTTTAAAATCCGTGAGGCTCAAGTAGAGAAGATTCCCTACATGCTGGTTGTTGGAGATCGCGAAATGGAAAACGGGCTGGTCGCCCCGCGGTTCCGTAACGGAAAAAGTCTTGAGCCCATGACGCCCGATGCATTTATCGACTTCGTCAATGACGAATGTCGCCAATACCATTGATCAGGAGGTATCACCATCGCCAGGTTCAGAGATAACGGCCCAAGTAAGGACACGACCCGCATAAATGACCAGATTCGTGCGCGTGAAGTGCGCGTTGTGCTCGAAGACGGCGAGCAGCTCGGCGTGCTGGACATCCGTGCCGCCCTGGAGGCCGCTGCGGATCGCGGTCTCGACCTGGTTGAGGTGTCCCCCAATTCCAATCCGCCGGTCTGTCGGGTCATGGACTATGGAAAGTTCAAGTACCAGGCCAGCAAAAAGGCGGCCGAGGCCAAGAAGAAGACGGCCCGGGTGGAACTCAAGGAAGTCAAGCTGCGGCCGAAAACGGAAGAGCATGACTATAATTTCAAGGTCAAAAATGCCCGCCGCTTCCTGGAAGCCGGCAACAAGGTCAAGGTGACCATCATGTTCCGCGGCCGCGAGGTGACCCACCCCGAATTCGGGCGGCGTCTGCTGGAGCGGGTTTCGGAGGACGTCAAGGATCTCGGCCAGGTCGAAATGATGCCCCGCATGGCCGGGCGTTTCATGTCGATGGTGATCGCGCCAATTAAAAAATAACCGTATTTTCACCCCATGCGGGTGGAAGACCATTTATAAGGAGTTTGTGATGCCCAAGATCAAAACCAATCGCGGCGCGGCCAAGCGTTTCCGGAAAACAGGTACCGGCAAGATCCGCCGCAACAAGGCCTTTACCAGCCATATTCTGACCAAGAAGAGTACCAAGCGCAAGCGTGACCTGCGCAAGGCGACCCTGGTGTCCGCCGCCGATGCGAAAAATATCAGCCGGTTGATCCCGTACCTCTGATCCACCGGTTGCTGATATCGGTCGTGAACTGAGGGGACAACTGTCTCCCCCTTCAGATCCGGCCCGGCACCGCGGAATCAATCCGCGAAATCTTACCCACAGAAGGAGTTTTCCATGCCGAGAGTCAAAAGAGGATTCAAAGCGAGACGCAGAAGAAACAAGATTCTTAAACTTGCCAAGGGCTATCGCGGCGCGCGCAGCAAGTTGTTTCGCAGCGCAACCGAGGCCGTTGATCGTGCCCTCAATTATGCTTACCGTGACCGCAAGGTGCGGAAGCGGGATTTTCGCGCTCTCTGGATCGCACGCATCAACGCGGCAGCCCGTGATAACGGGCTTTCCTACAGCCGCTTGGTCTATGGTCTGAAAAAGGCGGATGTTCAGCTCGACCGCAAGATCCTTGCTGAACTTGCTGTTTCCGACCCGAGCGGGTTCAGCTCGGTCGTTGAACAGGCCCGAGCCCAGCTTCAGTAAGCAGCGGAAAAAAAGATGAGGCCGGGCCTCATCTTTTTTTTTACCTGAATCAGTGGGTTTATGCCGGATGGAGAGTGCAAGAGCTTGGCCTGAATGCGATTTTCAAAAATCTGAGGCGCACCCATTGGTTCGCCGGTGATTTTTGGGAAGCGGAGGCAGGTCAATGAGTTGCGCAATTCGCCGGTGATAAGCTCACTGGATTCAGGTTTGCCTGAATCCAGTGAATTGTGATCTGTTTTCCAGTCATGCATTCAATGGATTCAGATTTGCTGAAAATACCTGATATGCGCGATGGGACCCTCCGGGTTCCATCGCGTGTTTGTCCTGTCCTGCATGAGTTGAAGCCGCTGGTTCGAGGCTGGACAGAGAAGGAAACGGATCATGAAAGAAGAGTTGGCAAAACTTGCCGATGAAGGTGTTGCCCAGGCCGCCGCGGCCGGAGATGAAGCCTCCCTGCAGGATGTTCGAGTCAGGTATCTGGGAAAGAAGGGGGCCCTTACCCGGATCATGAAGGGGATGGGCCGGCTTTCCGCCGAGGAACGCCCGCAGGTGGGGGCTCTGGCGAACGAAGTGAAGACTAGGCTTGAAGAGACCTTCGCAGCCCGCCTGGAGTTCCTGCGGGAGCAGGCGGTCGCGCAAAAAATTGCCGGCGAAAAGATTGACGTGACCCTGCCGGGAAGGTGTGGCTGGCAAGGGAGCAGGCATCCGATAACCCTGGTGACTGAAGAGGTCGTGTCTATTTTCTCTTCTCTCGGGTTCGCTGTCGCTGAAGGGCCTGAAATCGAGGAAGATTTCTATAATTTCGAGGCCCTTAATATTCCCAAGGACCATCCCGCGCGTGATATGCAGGACACCTTCTACATCGCCGATGAGGTTGTTCTGCGCACCCATACGTCACCGGTACAGATCCGCACCATGCTTGCCCAGGAACCGCCGGTCAGGGTTGTTGCGCCCGGCACGGTTTACCGCCGTGACTCCGACCTGACCCATAGTCCGATGTTTCACCAGGTTGAAGGATTCCTGGTGGATCGCAGGGTCACCTTCGGAGATCTCAAGGGGATCCTGACGGCCTTTATCGAACAGTTTTTCGGCAAGGGATTCGGCGTGCGGTTTCGTCCCTCCTTCTTTCCTTTTACGGAACCTTCGGCCGAAGTTGATATCGAGTGTGTGATCTGTCACGGCAAGGGCTGCCGGGTCTGCAGTCAGACCGGCTGGTTGGAAATCCTTGGCAGCGGCATGATCGATCCCGAGGTTTTTCGCTCCGTCCACTATGATGTTGAAACGTTCAGCGGGTTTGCTTTCGGCATGGGGCTTGAACGCCTGGCGATGTTGAAATACGGGGTGAATGATCTGCGCCTCTTTTTCGAAAACGACATTCGGTTTTTGTCGCAATTCTAAGAAGTTGCTTGATGTTATTTAAAGGAAATTCTTTATTATGATCGTCACCCTGAGCTGGCTCAAAGAGTTTGTCGATATTCCTCTTCCCCCTGAAGATCTCGCGCACCGTCTGACAATGGCCGGACTCGAAGTCGAGGCCGTTGACTACCTCGGGGCCGATCTTGATTCCGTGGTGGTGGCACGCCTGGTTTCCGTGGAAAAACATCCTGAAGCGGATCGACTGACTCTCTGTCAGGTTGATAACGGCAGCAATACGGTTCAGGTTGTCTGCGGCGCCACCAACCACAGGACCGGCGACCTGGTTGCTTTCGCCCAGGTCGGCAGCGTGCTTCCCGGCGACTTCAAGATCAAGAAGTCAAAAATCCGTGGGCTGGTTTCGATGGGCATGCTCTGCTCCGAAAAGGAACTGGGACTGTCCGAAGAGTCGGACGGCATCATGATCCTTCCTGCCGGACTGACTCCCGGCACACCGGTCTTTGAAGCCCTTGATCTCAAGGATGTCCGCTTTGAAATCGGCCTGACACCGAATCGTCCCGACTGCCTCAGCGTGCTCGGCGTGGCCCGTGAAATTGCTGCCATGACCGGGAGTACGCTGCGCGTCCCTCAACCGCAGGTTGTCGAGGCGGGAACGTCGGTTGCCGAGCAGACCAGCGTCACCATCGAAGAACCGGACCATTGTCCCCGCTATCTGGCGCGGCTTGTCCGGGGGGTCAAGATAGGACCGTCCCCTGCCTGGCTGGTACGTCGTCTTGAAGCGATCGGGCAACGATCGGTCAATAACGTGGTCGACGTGACCAACCTGGTGATGATGGAACTCGGTCAGCCGATGCATGCCTTCGACTTCAACCTGTTGCGCGAGGGGCGAATTGTTGTCAGGAAGGCTGGCGATGGTGATCCTTTCACCACCCTCGATGAACAGCGGCGCCGGCTCGCCGCCGACGACCTGATGATTTGTGACGGCGTCGGTCCCGTCGCCCTGGCCGGGATCATGGGGGGGCAGAATTCGGAAATCCAGGAACATACCGTTGATGTGCTGCTGGAGAGTGCCTACTTTGCCCCCAGCACCATTCGTCGCACCAGCAAGCGCCTGGGGATTCACACTGAATCCTCGCATCGTTTCGAGCGGGGAACGGATGTCAATATGGCACCCGTGGCTCTTGAGCGGGCGGCGGCCCTGATAAAAGACGTGGCCGGCGGGCAGGTCTGTCCCGGTGTCATCGACGCCTATCCGAATCCGCCTGAGCCCTGTCGGATCAGGCTCACGCGGGAAAAAACCTGTGCGACCCTCGGCGTTGCTCTTGATCTCGAAACCATAAGCGGCCTGTTGCGCGGGATCGGTATTGAGGTGGAAAACGACACCTCCACTGCGGACCAGGCCCTGCTCTGCAAAGTGCCGAGTTTCCGCCCGGATCTTGAGCGCGATATCGACCTGGTTGAGGAGGTGGCGCGCCTGAACGGCTATGATGCCATTCCCGCGACCATGCCCGAAAGTCGCGCCATGATCACCATGCCGCAACCACACCAGTTGCTGGTTCGTCGTCTGCGGGACCGGATGGTTGCCGCCGGTTTTTGCGAGATTGTCAACTACTCCTTCATTTCCCCGGCGGCTTTTGATCAAATCGCCCTGTCGCCTGATGATCGGCGACGTCATCCAGTGAAGATTCTCAATCCTCTGACCGAGGAACAATCGGTCATGCGCACTACGCTGGTACCGAGTGTGCTGGATACCGTTGCGAGAAATTTTTCCTATCGTTCCCTCGACCAGCGATTGTTTGAACTTCGACCGGTGTTCCAGCGGACCGATGATGGTTCACTGGAACCCACGATGCTTACTGCCGTCATGACGGGGCGTCGCGAACCGATCGGCTGGGCGAACAGCCAGGAAAGTGTCGATTTTTACGATCTCAAAGGTGTTGCCGAACAGGTGTTGAGCGGATTCGGCGATGCTGATCTCGAATGGCAGATTGATGCCGGTGAAAATTACTTTCATCCGGGCAAGTCATGTCGGATATTGACCGCGGGGAGGCTCCTTGGCCGCATAGGGGAAGTGCACCCCATGGTTGCGAGAAGTTATGACTTTGAAGCCCCGGTTTTTCTGCTGGAAATCTTCGTCGACACACTTCAGGAGCTGGATCTGCCGCAGGCTCGTTTCGAACAACTGTCCCGTTTTCCCGACAGCTTCCGCGATACCGCTGTGCTGGTTGATGAGGATGTCCCGGCCGAGAATATCCTGCGTGTTATCAGAAAGGGCAGCAGCCGTTTTGTTGAAGAGGTCCGACTGTTCGATCTCTACCGCGGCAAGGGCGTTCCGGAGGGCAAGAAGAGCATCGCTTTCCGGGTCCGCTACCGTTCTTCCGAAAAGACCTTCACCGATGAAGAAATAAGTAAAGCTCATGCCAGGATCGTGCGACTGTTGGAAAAAGAGGTCGGTGCTGAACTTCGGTAAAGGTCGGTAAATAGCGGCCTCAGCGGTTTTTTTATCTAAACCCTTAATTTTTTTGATAAAAGCGGTTGTCAAGCCCTTTGGGCTGTGTTATAAAAACCTGTAAATTCAAGGACCTGGGCCCTTTTTGTTAATGGAGGTGCTATGACAAAGGCGGATCTGATCGAGAGAGTTTATCTCAAAACCGGCTTTTCCAAGAAGGAATCCGCTGAAATCGTCGAAATGGTTTTCGACCTGATGAAGGATACGTTGGAAGAGGGAGAGAAAATCAAAATTGCCGGTTTCGGTAATTTTGTGGTCAAGGGAAAGGCTTCCCGACGGGGGCGCAACCCGCAGACCGGCGAAGAAATTGAGATTTCATCCCGCAAAATTCTGACCTTCAAGCCGAGTCAGGTGCTCAAGGGAGCCATCAACGGCGAGTCCTGAGAGTTCAGGGCTTCCGGCCGGGCGCGGTCATGGCAATCGAAATCCCTGACAAACTCTATTTCAAAATAGGCGAGGTCGCTGAACTGACCGGCGTCAAGCCCCATGTGCTACGTTACTGGGAGTCGGAGTTCGGCGGATTTCGTCCCCAGAAAAGCAGGTCCAATCAGCGGCTTTATCGGCAGAAGGATGTTGAGCTGGTGTTGCGGCTGAAGGACCTGCTGTACAACCAGGGGTTCACCATCGCCGGCGCCAGAAGAAAATTACGCGAGCCAGCTGCGTCGCCGGACGATCAGCTGGCTTTGCCGTTGAAACCGACCGTCGACCCCATGCTGCTTAAAGAAGTACGAGCCGACCTGTTGCGGTTGCGGCGCCGGTTGGTCGAAGCACCCGATCCTTGAACGATATCCCGCAACAGAGGTTCACTTGTTTATCCTGATCACCAATGATGACGGGATTCAGTCTCCCGGCATCATCTGTCTGGCTGATGAACTTTCAACTCTCGGCGAGATCGTTGTTGTCGCTCCCGACCGTGAACGCAGCGCAGTTGGTCATGCATTGACCCTGCATGCGCCGTTGCGTGCCGACGAAATACGGTCTGGCTGGTACGCCGTTGACGGAATGCCGACGGATTGCGTCAATCTCGGAATTCATGGACTCATAAAACGAACTCCCGATCTGGTTGTCTCGGGGATCAATCGCGGTGGCAACCTGGGTGACGATATCACCTATTCAGGGACCGTCGCCGCGGCTATGGAAGCGACCCTGATGGGCGTCCCGGCCTTCGCCATCTCCCTGGTGGAGGGGCCCTACGGGTATGCTGACTTCAAACCCGCCGCCAGGGTCGCCCACGGCCTGAGTCGCTTGATCGCCACTCACGGCCTGCCACGCGATACCTTTTTCAATGTCAATGTCCCCCCCGGCGATCCCGGCGAGGCGGTCATCACCCGACAGGGAAAACGGCGCTACGAAGATCTCGTGGTGGAGAACGTCGATCCCCGGGGCCGGACCTATTATTGGATCGGCGGCGGCAAGCCGGGGTTTGAAGATCAGGCCGGCACCGATTTTCACGCGATTGAAAAAGGGAAGACGTCTCTGACCCCCCTGCATCTCGACCTCACAAATTATCGCGCCATGGAGGAACTGCACAACTGGCCTCTCGGTGCCCTGGACGTCTGACCTGGATCATATTTATGCAGTTTTCCATTGCTCGCCGCCGCATGGTTGATCGCCAACTGAGACAGCGCGGCATTACCGACCCGCGGGTCATCCAGGTCATGCTGGAGATGCCGCGGCACCTATTTGTCGAACCGGCGCTGCAAAGTCAGGCCTACAGCGATTATCCCCTGCCCATAGGCCAGAAACAGACCATTTCTCAACCGTTCATGGTTGCCACCATGAGCCAGGCCCTGGAACTGGAAGGTGATGAACGGGTGCTTGAAATCGGTACCGGTTCGGGGTATCAGGCCGCGGTGCTGGCGAAACTCTGTCGACGGGTCTTTACCGTCGAACGCATCCCTGAACTCGCCCGCCAGGCCCGGCGGGTTTTTGATGAGCTGCGCTTGCACAATATCAATCTGAAGGTTACCGATGGTACCTTCGGTTGGGAAGAACAGGCCCCCTTTGACGGTATCGTCGTTACCGCCGGGGCTCCCGATGTGCCCCGGACCTATCTGGACCAGCTTGCCGATGGTGGTCGGTTGATTATCCCTGTCGGCGATCTTGGAACCCAGAGTCTCAAGAGGATTATCCGCCGCGGGTCACAGTTCGAAACGGAATCCCTGCTGGATTGCCGTTTTGTTCCATTACTTGGAGAAAAAGGATGGCACCTGCCCGAATAGGTTCATGAAACTGTTCCGCAATCTTTACGACTGGATTTTGCATTGGGCCGATACGCCTTACGGGCAACCGGCCCTCTTTATGCTGGCACTGGTCGAAGCCTCCTGCTTTCCCGTTCCCCCTGATATCCTGCTGATCGCTCTCAGTCTGTCACGACCGCGTCGCAGCTTTCGTTTCGCAGCCATCTGCCTGGTTGGATCGACCATCGGCGGTATTCTCGGGTACTGGCTCGGTGTCGGAGCCTGGGATCTGCTGAGTCGTTTTTTTTATGAATATATTCCAGGGTTCACCCCGGAGATTTTTACCCGGGTGCAGAATCTTTTTTCCGAGTACGGTTTCTGGGCGGTCTTTACCGCCGGTTTCACCCCCATCCCCTATAAAATTTTCACCATCGGAGCGGGGGTCTTTCAAATCAATTTCCTGGTTTTCGTTTTCGCTTCGATTCTCAGTCGTGGCGCCCGTTTTTTCCTGGTCGGCGCGTTGATTCGTCATTACGGTGAACCGGTAAAGGTCTTTATTGATCGTTATTTCAACCTGCTCAGCATTCTCTTTGTCATTCTGCTGGTGGGCGGATTTTTTGCTGTGAAAAGATTTTTCCACTGAACCCGGAATCAATGTCGGATTTTGAGTGATTGACGGTCTGCCTCACCGTTTGTTAATTTGATCGATATCCGTGTTCCCGACTGATATCGCTAACCATTGAATTGCTGACCTGACGTGGTCGATGAATCTGACGAGGGGTTGCTGCATAGTTCTGCTATTGGGATCTCTTTGGGGGTGCTCGCCGCCCAGGGGGGTCTATCATGCCGTGCAGCCGGGGCAGACTCTCTACCAGATCAGTCGCACTTACGGGGTTGAAGAATCCTACCTCGCTCGTGTCAACCGGATTTCCGACCCGACCAGGCTGGCCGTCGGCCAACGCGTTTTTATCCCCGGGGCAACGTCCGTGAAACATGTGCCGGCGACGGTTTCCTTGTCCCGCAAAGCTGTTTCTTCAGGTAAACCCACCAGAAAACGCCCGGCGGCCGCCCCCGGCACCGGTTCCGGACGGCAAGGGAAAAAGCCGGCCTCCGTGAAATCCCGCAAGCCGGCGACGAAATCGCATCACCCTCAACAGGATGCCGGCAGGACGAAGACGACCGGGACTCCGCCACCCGTCCGCAAGGGACATTTCCTCTGGCCGGCGCGCGGTCGGATTCTCAAGCCATTCGGCGGGCAGGGGAAAAATGCCGGCAACGGCATTGAAATTGCCGTGCGCAAGGGCAGCCCGGTTCACAGCGCCGCTGCCGGCAAAGTGATTTACAGCGGCAACGGCATCAGCGGTTACGGCAACCTGATCATTCTGCAGCATGATGATTCCTTTTATACGGTTTATGGTTTCAACAGTAAAAACCTGGTCGAGGCCGGCGGTTTCGTCAGCAAGGGGCAGAAAATAGCTTTGTCCGGGGTTCCGCCCAGCGGTGGAAGCCCGCGACTTTACTTTGAAGTCCGCTATGGGAAACGCCCCGTCAATCCGATTTTTTACTTGCCATAACGCAGGCCGTTCCTTAGACTTCTGCCTGGTGCAAAGGGGAGGAGGGTGTATCCAATGGAGGAGTTGGTTGAGGGCATGAGCGAAGTTGATCTGGAAGCGGGGACTTCGACCGTTATGCGACCCGGTGTCGAGGATGTCCCGGAACCGACGGTTGCGCAGTTGAAGGAAGAAGCTCGCCGGGAAAAAACCGCTGCGGATGAGAGCCATTCCGACGATGCCATCAAGCTTTATCTGAAGGAGATCCAGAAGACCAATCTCCTGACGGCGGCTGAAGAACGCGAACTGGCCCGCAGGATTTCGACCGGAGACATGGCGGCTCGGGATCGCATGATCGAGTCCAATCTGCGCCTGGTGGTCAAGATCGCCAAACGGTACATGAATCGCGGGTTGCCCTTCCTTGACCTGATCGAAGAAGGCAATATGGGGTTGATCAAGGCGGTCGAACGATTCAAGCTGAGCAAGGAATGCCGTTTTTCGACCTATGCCACCTGGTGGATAAGGCAGTCGATTGAACGGGCGCTGGTCAACCAGAGCCGAACGATTCGTCTGCCTGTCCATGTTTCCGACGATATCAACAAGCTGATCAAGGTCACCCGTGAACTGGTACCGAAATTCCGACGGGAGCCGAAGGTGGACGAGATCGCTTCGGCGATGGGCGTTGAACCGGCCTATGTCAATCGGTTGATGGTGCTGGTCAAGAAAACCTACTCCATCGAACATCCGATGGGAGAAAACAACGATTACAGCCTGATGGATACGATTGAGGATGCCTCAGCCCTCAATCCCCTGACCCTGGCTGAAGATCTCGACCGTTTCAACCATGTTTCGGAGTGGATGTCGACTCTCTCGGAAAGTGAGCAGGAAATCCTCAGCCTGCGTTTCGGTCTGAATGACCGTGAACCGCAGACGCTGGACACCATCGGCCGGAAATTCGGCGTAACGCGAGAACGCATCCGCCAGATTGAGGCCAAGAGTCTCGATAAGTTGAGACGCATCATGGCCGAAAAACGCGCCGCTGGGCAGGACCCGGATGAAGATTGAATCCGCTCCTGGAAAAGGACTCCGTCATGGATGAGTTGAAAAGAATTATTCGCGATGTGCCCGATTTTCCCAAGAAGGGAATTGTTTTCAAGGACATCACCACGCTGCTGGCGGATGGTCGCAACTTCCAACGCATGATTGACCTGATGGCTCATCGTTATCTGGGACAGGGGATCCAGAAAGTTGTCGGCGTCGAGGCGCGTGGTTTCATCCTCGGTTCGGCACTTGCCTACAAGCTCGGTACTGGCATCGCCCTGGTCCGCAAGCCGGGAAAACTGCCGTGGAAAACCCTGCGGAAAACCTACGAACTTGAATATGGCACCGATACTCTTGAAATTCATATCGATGCTTTTGAACCGGGTGAGAAAGTTCTTATCGCTGACGATCTGCTGGCGACCGGCGGAACGGTTGCCGCGGTGGTTGACCTTGTGCAGCAACTGCAGGCAGAGATTGTTGAATGTGCCTTTCTGGCCGAACTTGAATTTCTTCAAGGTCGCAAACGCCTTCCTGAGGGTAAGGTCCACAGCCTTCTTCAATTCTGACATTCTCTTGGCCCCGTAGCTCAGCTGGATAGAGCATTCGCCTCCTAAGCGAAGGGTCACAGGTTCGAATCCTGTCGGGGCCGCCAGTTATTGTTCTGTTGGAAAGAATATTGCATGGGACAAGTCAGCGTTTGCTGCGAGAGTTGCGGCCGTGTTCCCGGCTGGACAAATAACGATCACGGAGTTTTTGTTTTTGAAAGTTTTCAACAGGTTGACACGAAGAGAAGTTCTCAAGGCGGGGGTTGGCGCCGGCCTCGGCCTGCTGCTGCCGCTGCCGGTTTTTGCTTATGCTGACGGGGATTTGACGACCGAACGCTGCCTCAGCCTTCACAACCTGCATACCGGCGAGGTGTTGAAAGAGATCCCTTATCGAACTCCGCAGGGATATCAGAAAGATGCTCTTGAGGCTCTGAATTACCTGTTGCGGGATTATCGTACCGGGGAACTCAAGGAGATTGATCCGCAATTGTTCGATCTGCTCTACGGCGTTCAGAACCGTTTAGGTGCCTGTGCCGAATTCCAGGTCATTTCAGGTTACCGTTCCCCACGCACCAATGAACTTTTGCGCAGGCGCAGCCGCGGTGTCGCGAAACACAGCCTGCACATGCTGGGCAAGGCGATCGATATCCGGCTGCCCGGTTGTGACCTGTCCCGCCTGCGGGCGGCGGCCGTTGCCGTCAAGGGCGGAGGCGTCGGTTATTACCCGAAATCGAATTTTGTTCACGTCGATACCGGCCGCGTTCGCTACTGGTAGCATCAGCTTTCATATCTCACCCGAAGGTCTGTCTTGACGGCAGACCTTTTTTCTTTTCAGCCTTCCGGCCACCCTGTATTCTATACCCTGAATCAGTGAGTTTGAGCTTTCGCCGGTCATGGGTTCGTTTCTTCAGATGATTGCTGAACGATTTTACGACGTATCCAGGAGTCACCAAGTGGCCAAGAAGATTTTCGTCGCCGCCACCGGTCAGAATTGCGGCAAAACCACCATCAGTCTCTCCCTGCTGCACATGGCGCGTAAAAAATATGAGCGGATCGGGTTTATTAAACCCTTCGGCCCGAAAAGTGCCAGGTTTGAAGGGCGGGACGTCGATATGGATGCCAAGCTGATGGCCCGGGTCTATGACCTGGCCGGCGACATCAGCCTGATGTCTCCGGTTGTGCTTGAAACTGGAGATACCCGGCGCATCCTGGATGGCTATATCCGTCCCGAAGCCCTGCTGGAAAGAATCGTTGAGGCGGTCAGGGAGTTGGAGGAAAGAGTGGACTACCTGGTCCTTGAGGGCGCAGGTCATGTGGGCGTCGGTTCGGTTGCCGGCATCAGCAATGCCAGGGTCGCCCGTGCCGTGGAGGCTCCGGTGCTGATGGTCTCGGGGGCCGGTATCGGCAGTGCGGTTGATGACATCTGCCTCAACCTGGCGCTGTTCGATGCAGAAGGTGCGGATGTCAAACTGGTGCTGCCCAACAAGATCCGTGGTCGCAACCGCGAACTGGTGCTGCATTACCTGAAACAGGCGATGCTGCCGAAGGGCATTGCCGTACAGGCCGGATTCAACTATTCACAGATCCTGGCCAATCCGACCCTGCTGACCGTTTCCCGCCTGCTCGACCTTGAGCTTGAGGGCGATTCCCGGCAGATTTCGCGCATTGTGCACCATGTGCAGCTCGGGGCGGCGTCTACGCAGCGGGTTGTCGACCTGCTGTTGCCTTCGACCCTGCTGGTTGTGACCAGTAGTCGCGATGAACTTCTGGTCATGCTGTCGACCCTTTATCACATGCCCGAATATTTCGAAAAGATTGCCGGTATTGTCATTACCGGTGTTGCCCCCGTTTCCGCCATTACCCGGAAGATTCTCGAAGACAGCAGGATTCCATACATGCGCTGCGAACAACGAACCACGGCGGAAATATTTTCCCGACTGGAAAATTACGTCTCCAAGATAACTGCCGAGGACGAGGAAAAAATCAATCTCGTCCAGAAACTGGCCGAAACCGAACTTGACTTTAACGCCATCGATGAACTTTTCCGGATTTGATGGCTGTCGCTGTTCGACACATCCGGCCACCGCGGTGGCTGATGATGTTTGTACATTTCCCGAGGTTCGCTATACTCCATCCGATATCGTTTTCCGGTTTTATTCCTGCCAGGAGGGTCTCCATGATCAAACAACTCGAAATCTGTGCTGAAATTGAGGAAACCGTCAGCCGGGTTTATTCTTGCCTGGCCGAACAATTGCCGACGGGAAGTGAGCTGCGGTTGATCTGGGAAGAGATGGCCCGGGACGAACTGGAACATGCCCGGCTGTTGCAGTTCGCCCAGCGGTTTGAGCCCGATAAAACGTACGCCGGTTATCATATCGCCGAGGATGAGGCCCGTCGGCTGCTGGTGGGGGTTCAGGAAACTTTCGACCTGGTGAGGATGAAAACACTGAGTGAACGGGAAGCGGTCATGGCGCTGTTGAAACTGGAAGAGGATTTCATGCGGGTGCATCTCCGCCTGGCCGTTGAGTGTCTGGATCCGACGATGCAGGAAACCTTCAACCGGCTGGGCAAGGCGGATGAAACCCATGTCGCCCGTCTCAAAGAATACTCTCTGCGCAACTGACCCCTTGTTTTTCCTTTCTCCGCCCGGGTGCCGTTGGGGTGGTCAGTTTTCTTGCAATAACAGGGCAGCTGTGAAAAATTAATACCGCTGTCAACCCGTATTCGAGGCACCCATGTATCTGAAGCATTTCGGTTTTGAAAAAAAGCCGTTCAATATCACTCCGAACCCGGACTTCATGTTTCTGAGCGCGACCCATAAGGAGGTCTTCGCTCATCTGCTCTACGGCATTCAGAACCATTGCGGTTTCATTGAAGTAACGGGGGAAGTTGGAACCGGCAAAACAACGGTTTTAAGAACCTTGTTCAAGCAGCTTGATGATGAGCTGTATCGTCTGGCACTGATCTTCAACCCCCGCCTTGACGCGGTCGAACTGCTGCAGAGCATCAACCGGGAATTCGGAATTGCCGCCGATACCGGCAGCCTGTCGGAACTGCAGAGCCTTTTGAACGATTTTCTGCTGCAGCAGAACCGGGATGGTCATACCGTTGTTCTGGTGGTTGATGAAGCCCAGAACCTGTCTCCCGATGTTCTTGAGCAGATACGACTGCTTTCCAATCTTGAAACCGAAACGGATAAACTGATCCAGATTATCCTGGTCGGGCAACCGGAACTGCAGCAGATGCTCCGCCGTGACGACCTGCGGCAGCTGCGGCAACGGATTACCGTCAGCTATCACCTTGAGACGATGACGGAAGAAGACTCCCTGCGTTACATTCAGCATCGGATGTCCGTTGCCGGGCAGTCCCGTTCCGATCTTTTCACCCCCGCCGCACTCAAGCTTATTCTTAAACGCAGTGGTGGCAATCCCCGGCTCATCAATATTCTCTGCGACCGTTGCCTGCTGGTCTGTTTCAGTGAAAACGGCAGCCAGGTCACTGACAAGCATGTGCGTCAGGCCCGTAAAGAACTCTGGCGCGAAAAGGGACATGACAGCGGTGGCCGCCGTTACCTTTATGCGACACTCCTGCTGGCGGCTGTCATCCTCGCGGCCGGTTTCTGGTTCTACGATCAGGAAAAAAATCTGTCCGGCGCATCGCTGTCGGTTGAACAGCCCCTTCCCGCTGCTGAATCACCTCATCGATCGGTGCCTTCGTCAAGCGTCCTGGAATCGCCTGTTTCCGGTACCACGGACAACCCCGGGCTGGAAAAAAGATTGTTCCGCCTGAGGCGTTCCCTTGACCGGTCGCCGGATGCCGCACGTATCGGCGTGGCCTGCAACGCTTTGCTCGCCATCTGGCATCTTCCACCGCTGAAGGACGGAGAGCGACTTGCCGTCAACGACATCGCTCATGCGGCCTCGACCCGGGGACTGGACGTGGCGTCCTACACCGGCGGACTGGAGGGTCTGTTACGTTTCAATCTGCCAGTCATTCTCGACCTGACAGTACCGGGTGCCCGTGGCCGGCGATATCTTGCCCTGACCGGTGTTGACAGCGGCGGTTATCGTTATGCGCCTGTGATGGCCGGAATTGACCTGCTGCGGACCGAAGAGTTGAAAGCCCTCTGGTCTGGACGAGCGATTCTGCTGTGGCGGAATCATGACGGACTTTCCCCTGTCGGGCAGCCGGGTCAACGAGGAACCGATATCGAACGTATTCAGCAACTGCTCGCCAAGGCCGGTTATTATCGGGGCAACCCCACCGGGGTTTTCGACCAACCGACCGTCTCTGCAGTCACCCGTTTTCAGGCGGATTCGGGCCTGCTTCAGGATGGTCGGATCGGACCGCAGACCCTGATCCTGCTGTACCGCGCGGCAGGTTTTTTCGAGGCCGAGCTTGGGGCGTCGACTTCCCGGGAGGAAGGGGCATGAGTTCTATTCTCAAGGCATTGAAAAAGCTCGAAGAAGAAAAAAATCGCCGGCAGCAGGGCAAGGTTGACATCGCCACGGATATTCTGCGCGCCACCGGCCGGTCAGGAAAACGAAACTGGCTCATGCCGTTGATACTGATCGTGCTGGTTCTGGGCGGGACCCTGGGAGGGATGTTTGTCGCCCGGATGTTTCTTCCCGAAGCTATGCGGCAGCCGGTGCAGACCCCGCCGGTGCAGACCCCGCCGGTGCAGACCCCGCCGGTGCAGACCCAGCCAGCGCAGTCCCAGCCAGCGCAGTCCCAGCCAGCGCAGTCCCAGCCAGCCGATCGCTTTGAACATCCCCGCCTGGTCGTTTCCGGCATTGCCTATCAGTCGAATGCCGAAAACCGGATGGCGGTTGTCAACGATCTTCCGGTCCTGGCCGGGACAACCGTGGCCGGGGTCGAAGTTGTCGAGATTCTTCCCGACAAGGTGGTTTTTCGGTTCAAGGGGAAACAGTTTTCGGTTCCCCTGTCCGACCTGCCCTGACCGATGAGGGCAGGGAACTCTTTTCAGGGAGTTGTCCCGATCAGTAACGCCCACAAGATCGTCAGTTGTCCGTTCATTTTCAGCTTGCTCCCCCGGTGGATACTGGTTTCCGCAGCGGTTCAATCATGTCCTTTGGCGGCGGTCGTTCTTCCCCCGGGAAGAAGGTTGTGATCGGGCCAGGTAAAACTCAATGGCGAATGTCCGGCTTCCCGGGTCCCTTTGAGATAATTTTGACTGCCGTTGAACAGCAGGTAACTGTACCGGCCGTAATGGGGAATTTTACGGGCCACTGCTGCGGCCTCCGGGCTGTCGGTCGGAAGGAACAGGGCCTTCAGTCCGCCATCCGCCTTCGGCCAGACACTGAACAGGGATGTTGCCGCGGAAATTTCCCGGCCGTTGAAGATGAGCTTTCCGGTCGCGGAAGATGACAACCCGGGCGGACGCCAGTCTTCAGGTATAGTCTTAAACGATGCTACATAAAGAACGGTTTCTGAAGAATTATTATCTTCCAGCGATGTCCCGACTGTAATTCTGGCGGTGGTTTTTCGCAGGCCGTCCAGCAGCCGCCGGACGGCCTGTTTCTGTCCGGCCTGGAGGCCCGGGTGTTCAATGACCCGCAGCTGTGGCGCCGCCCGCAGGTTGTTGATCGTGACCGGGATCTCCTCCCTGGCCAGTCGCCGCATCACCTGGTTGTCGGGGTCAATGCTGAATGCCAGGGGTTGCCCGCCGCAGTTGAAGCTGAATTCCGTGCGCTTTGCGGTAACGCGCAAGGTCCGCTCCTCCCGACCGGAGCGGGTGCGGATGACGACCGGCAACCGCAGCGGGTAGGGGCCGGTCCGTTGCTGCAGCACTCCTTTGATCCGCCATCCGCCGTCGGTTGCTGCTCTTTGCAAGTCGTTCAACTGAAGATCCGGAATGTCGTCCCGTTCCAGCCAGGGGCGAATTTCGTCCTCCAGGGGAATACCGGAAACAGCGGAAAAAGTATCCAGCAGATCCTGCCAGTCGGCCCGCCGGTACATTTTTTCTTCCGCCAGTCGGCGCAGGGCTGACCAGAACGCCCGGTCCCCGATCCGTCTCCGGATCAGGTGAAAGACCATCGCCGCCTTGCCGTAGCCGATCGCCTGGCTGGCCTTGTCGAACCGGGACCGGAAACGGTTCAGGGGCATCGCCTGTTCGGGAACCAGGGTTGCGTATTCGCGGAGAATTTTCCGTCGATAGTCTTTGGCCGCTTCTTTCCCCTGGCGTTCCTTGTAGAGATAGTCGGCAACATAGGTTGTCAGTCCTTCCGACCAGTTGCCGTGCCGGGCGTCAACGCGGACGCCGTTGCCCCACCAGGAATGGGCGATTTCATGGCCCAGGCTGGTTCTAACGATGAAGGGGAGGCTGATGACACGGCTGCCGAGCAGGGTCCATGAGGGGAAGCCGTAGCCGGTCGGGATGAAATTCTCCACCATGGCGAATTTGTGAAACGGGTAGGGGCCGAACAGTGACTCATACAGGGCCAGGAAGGAGCGCGCCGCGGAAAGATAGGTGGTGGAGAGTGCAGCGTTGTCCCGGCCGAAAAATGTGTAGAGAGGAATCGGGCCGGAGCGGTCCTCGCGCAGTCGCCAGGGACCGACCGCCAGGGTCAGACCGGGCAGGGGATAGTCGACACGGAAACAGATGCGGTTCTCTTCATCCCCGGCGGTCCAGTCGGTAATCTCTCCGGCGGTCACCGCCCAGTAACCCGCCGGGAGTCTGACCCGGATAGAGAAAGTCGAGGATTGCTCCTCCCGGTACGGATACCAGGCGGTGTCCGCATCCAGGAAACCGCCCCGAGCGGTCATCTCCAGCCGAACTCCGTAGCTGGGATCTTCATCATGTTCGGGATCCGCTTGTTTTCTGTCGTCAAGAAGGATTCGCCAATGGACGGTCATGTTCATGGAATTCCCGGCCGCGATCAGCAGGTGTTCTCCACGGCGCCGAAACGGCAGCGGGCGATCGCCCGAGGTGACTGTAACCCCGGCCGCTGCAGTGTTCAACCGCAGATCGAGATCGCCGAGCGGCGTGTCGCCGGAGATACGGTCGAGGCCGACAAGCAGACCCTTCTCCGGGTTGAGACGGATGTCCAGTTGATGGTGTATGGCCGCCGAGGGCGGATCTGCGGCGATGGCAACCCCGGGAAACAGCAGCAGCAGGAAAAGCAGGATGCGCAACGGCGGAGAATCCTTTATAATCCGTCGGTCGGCATTCTTCATTGCAACCACTCCTGCAGATCGATTGTGCCTTGCTCGTGGATCGGGAAGGGATAACTGAAAATTCCGAACCCGCCGATTTCGATCGTGCCGTCGAGCTGATACTCCAGGGGCTGAGTCGAAGAACTTTTGTTCAGAAAACGGATCAGGTCCAAATAGGCGGCCGTCAGGTCCAGGGTCAGTATCCCACGGCCGTGGGCCGGAATGTCGACAGCCGTGTTCGACCGGCCGTTGGAAATTTCGATGTCGTTCAGTTTCAACCTGTAGTCCGCGTGTCGGATTGTCAGACTGAAACCGTTCGGATTATGAAGTTCAAGTTCAGCCTGAAGCAGGGCGTGGCTCAGGTTGAAGTCCTTCAGTTCCAGGCTTTGAAGAGAAACATCCGGCGGTTCAGGACGGACCGTTGAACAGGCCGTCAACAACAGCAGGATAACAATTATGAGCAACCAGTTCTTGCCTTGTGTCATATTCTGTCCCAACTTCAGAGTCAATTGGCAGCCGTCAGGGCCGCCGCCGACCGGACCGCCCGTAAACGCATATTATCTTACCAGAGCGAGCCGATGCGTCCTTTGAAATTTCAACTCAGACCGATCCTGAGAATCATTCTCGGGCTTTACCTTGCTCTGCTCGGGGTGTTGTCGTTGATGCCGAATCCGCCGCAACCGCCTGATATCATCTCCTGGGACAAGTTGGAGCACGCGCTTGCCTACGCGGTTCTCGGCCCGCTCCTGTTTGTTGTACTCTCTCCGCGACTGGTGAACCGTGTCCGCCTGTTGTGGGCGGCCGGGATGGCCTGGGGGACCGGTGCCCTGTTCGAGTTTCTGCAGGGGGTATTGAACCTCGGGCGTTGTTTTGAATGGACTGACCTGGCCGCCAACCTGGTCGGGACCCTGACCGGATTGGTGTTGATGCATCTGGTTATCATCTGGCTGCGCCGGGAGACTCGATACCGATGATGGACACCCCCATCCTGGAGTTGGCCGCGCGAGGTCCGCTCCTGACGGCCAACAACCGCCTGGCCGCCACCCTGATTTCCCGCTACGATCAGCAACAGGCGGCAACCGGAATTCTCTGCTGGGAACGGCCGGCCATCATGCCCCTGTCCGCCTGGCTGTCCGCCCGCGGGGATGAACTCGGCCTGACCGCCAGGCTTCTCAATGACGGTCAGGTTCGTCGTCTGTGGGAAGAGATTATTGAAGAGGACATCGCCCGTCACAACGCTTCCGGATTACTGCAGGTTTCCTCCAGCGCTGAAACCGCATCGGCCGCCCAGCAGTTGTTGCTGCAGTACGGCGGCAACATTGATCGTTATCCTATGAGCGACGATGTCGCGGCATTCAGACGCTGGCTGCGGGACTGGGAACGACGTGCCGCGGAAGCGGGCTGGCTGATTCCGGCCGCATTGCCGGGTTTGATCGCCACCGGCCTGGCGCAGGGCAGAATCAAGGCTCCCGAAATTTTGACCCTCGCCGGGTTCGATCTGCTTCCACCCAGCCTTGAGGATCTGTTGCGGTCGCTTGAAAATGCGGGCACGCGTGTCGAGGTCATAACCGATGACGGAGGGCCTGCCCGTTCGGTGAGCCGCTGTTGTGCCACAGATCCGCAGGAGGAGGTGCGCCTCTGCGCCCGTTGGACGCGGCTGCTGCTGGAGCGGGATCCGCGGGCCCGTATCGGTATCGTTGCCCCGGCTCTGGGGGATTACCTTTCCCTGTTGCGAGACCAGCTGCAGGCGGAATTGGGCCCGCGGCAGGCTCTGCAGTTCGGAACGGCCCACCCGGCCGGGTTCTCTCTCGGGTCCTGTCTGGCCGAGGAGGGCCCGGTGCGGCTTGCCCTCACCCTGTTCGGCTGCGGCAACCGGATTGAACTCGCCGAAGCGGGTCTGCTGCTCCGCTCCCCCTTCCTGGGGCACTCTGTCGCGGAGGGCAGGGCCCGCGCCCTGGCTGACCTGGAACTGCGTAACAACGGCCAGAGCGTGGTGCCGTTGCCGCGTCTCATCCGCATGGTTGAAAAGCTCGGGACGCTTCCCCGCTTTCTTGCCATTCTGAAGCATCTTCGGGACTGGGTTGCCGATCGTCGTCTCAGGCGGCCCGGGCTTTGGAGTGAACAGATGGCGCGGCTGCTCGAAGCGGTCGGCTGGCCCGGAGAAGGCGCGATTGACAGCCGCCAGTACCAGCTGGTGGAAAAATTCCTCGACCTGCTGCATCGTCTCGCCAGCCTGGACCTGGTTTCCTCCCCGGTTGAACGTCACGTTGCCGTCGGTCTTTTGCAGCGCATGGCCCGGGAAACGGAATTCCAGATCGAGGAGGCCCCTTCACGGCTGCAGGTCCTCGGCCTGCTGGAGTCGAGCGGGCAGTCCTTTGATGCGCTCTGGATGCTGGGAATGCACGACGGCGCGTTTCCGGTCCCGGCGCGTCCCAATCCCTTTCTGCCCCTGGCGCTGCAGAAGGAGATGGCCATGCCCCATGCCGATGCCGGGCGGGAGCTGGAGTTTGCCCAACGTGCCTGTCAACGCCTGTTTCATGCCGCCGACCAGGTTGTTGTCAGCTGGCCTGGCAGTATCGACGGGGCTGAATGCCGGCCGAGCCCGCTGCTTGCGGATCTTCCGGAAAACCTGCCCGAGTGTGCGCCCGGCAACGATCCGCGCCGATTGTTGACTGGCTCCGTTGTTCTTGAGACCTGGCAGGATCCGCAGGGGCCCGGCATCCCCGCCGGCATCCCCTTCAAGGGAGGTACCGGCATTCTCAAAGACCAGGCACTGTGCCCGTTTCGCGCCTTTGCGCATCACCGTCTGTTGGCGCGGGGGCTTGAATACCCGGACATCGGCCTTGATCCGATGAGTCGCGGCACCCTCGTTCACGGACTGCTTGAATCCTTCTGGTCCCGGATCTGCAGCCGGCGGCAACTGCTCATACTCAGTGACGAGGAGCTTGCCCGGGAATTGGCCCGTTCCGCCGAAGATGCCCTGCAGGCCTTTGAGAAGGAAAAACGTCTTGACCTGCCCAACCGTCAGCGTCGGATCGAGCTGCAGCGTCTGCAACGTGTCGCCCGCAACTGGCTTGAGAAAGAATATGATCGTCCCCCGTTCGAGGTCATCGCGACAGAACAGAGTCGACAGGTGACCATCGGCAACCTCGCTGTTCGTACCCGCATCGATCGCATCGACCGACTGGAAAACGGTCGGCAGCTGGTTATTGACTACAAGACCGGCAAACCGGATGTGAGCCAGTGGCTCGATGACCGGGTCAGCGAGCCACAACTGCCGATCTACTGTTTCGGCATGCCGCCGGAAGAGGTCGGCGGCGCCCTCTTCGCGCGGGTCCATTGTCGACCTGACGAAAACGGTTTTCATGGTCTGCTGCGGACCGACTGCGCCTGGGATGAGCGATCGGCCCGGACCATGGAACGTCTGCTTGATGAATACGGCCGGGAGGATTTCGACGATGTTCTGCGGCATTGGCGGGCCACCCTTGAACAACTGGCTGATGAGTTTGTCGACGGGCAGGCCAGGGTTGACCCGATCGATGAGGTCAAGGCCTGTCGTTACTGCGATCTGCTTCCGTTCTGCCGTCGGCTTGAATACGACCTGATGGTTGAGGAGATTCCCCGTGACTGACGCCCTGGCGCCACCGCAAAATGATCTGCAGGCTCGTCGCGAGGCTCTCGACCCGGGACGTTCCTTTATTGTCCAGGCCCCGGCCGGTTCAGGCAAAACCGAGTTGTTGACGCAACGACTGCTGGCACTGCTGAGCACGGTTGCCGAGCCGGAAGAGATTCTTGCGATTACCTTTACCCGCAAAGCGGCGGCTGAAATGCGCGGTCGGCTGCTGGCGTCGCTGCACGACGCAGCGGACAAACCGGCGCCCGATGAGCCGCACGCCCGGCAGACCTGGGGGCTCGCCCGCAAGGCGTTGCGGCATGCCGATCGCCGGGGATGGGACCTGTTGCGCAATCCAGCGCGACTGCAATTGCAGACCATCGACAGTTTCTGCAGTCTGTTGACTCGACGCATGCCCTGGTTGAGCCGTTTCGGGGCGCCGCCTCGTATCAGTCAGGATGCCGGAGAACTCTACCGTCTCGCCGGCGAGAAGCTGCTGGCCCGCCTCGAAAGTGGTGAACCGGGCGGGGACTCGGTGGCCCTGCTGCTTGATCATCTCGACAATCAGCTCAGCCGTCTGCGGGATATGGTTGTCAGCCTGCTTGGACGACGCGATCAATGGTTGCGTTGTCTGCTCGACCGTCGCCACCAGCAGGCTCGAGAACAGCTGGAAGAGGGGCTGCGGGGGTTCAGCCGGGAGTTGTTGCAGCGATTGAAAGGGCGGCTTGGGCAGGACCTGGAAATGCGCCTTTTCCAGGCGGCCGAGGTGGCGGCCGAGAACCTGGCTGACGTCGGAGAAGGGGATCTGCGGGAGTGCCTGGAAAACCGCGAGTCCTCCCTGGAGGCCGAACTGGCCTGCTGGGACCAGCTGCTGAAGCTGGTTCTGACCGGCAAGGGGATGATCCGCAAAACGGTTAACCGGCACCAGGGCTTCCCGGCCGGAAAGGCCGCGGCGGAGGCAAAACAGCAGTTTCTGCTGCTTCTTGATCAGTTTGCCGGTCAGCCCGGTCTGCTCGAAGCCCTGAACACCTTCCGCCGCCGTCCCGATGCCGGCTATGGGGATCCGCAATGGCAGTTGCTCGATGCCCTGATCGAACTGCTGCCACTGGCGGTTGCCGAACTCAACGAAGTTTTTCGGCAATGCGGCGAAATCGACTTTGTCGAGGTGGCCGGAGCGGCCCTGCGGGCCCTGGGAACAGCGGAAGCGCCGGAAGAACTGCTGCTGCAGTTCGATGCCCGGTTGCGTCACATTCTGATTGACGAATTCCAGGACACCTCATATATCCAATTTGAGCTGCTCAGGCGATTGACCGCGGGGTGGCAGGCCGGCGACGGACGGACTCTTTTCCTGGTCGGCGACCCGATGCAGTCGATCTATCGTTTCCGTCAGGCCGAGGTCGGCTATTTCCTGCAGGTCTGCAGGGATGGAATCGGCGCCATCCGGCCGACGGCACTTAAACTGGAAGCCAACTTCCGTTCTCAACAGGGGATTGTCAACTGGGTCAACACTGTTTTCAGCACCATCTTTCCCGTGGATGAAGACATGTTGCGGGGTGCCGTTCCCTACGCGTCCGCGGCCGCGACCAGGGCGATGTTGGCCGGCCCGGCTGTCCAGGGGTGGAGTTTCAGCGGTCGCCAGGATGAAGCTGAAGCCGAAAAAGTGGTCGAACTGGTGCGCGCCGCGCAGCGTGAACATCCCGACGGCACGGTTGCCGTCCTGGTCCGGGCCCGCAGCCACCTGGAGCGGATTATCCCGGCCCTTAAAAGAGCCGGGCTGCCTTTTCTGGCCCATGATCTAGACAGCCTTGAGATGCGGCCGCTGATCCAGGATCTGCGTGCCCTGACCAGAGCGCTGCTGCATTCGGCCGACAGGGTGAGCTGGCTGGCCCTGGTGCGTGCGCCCTGGTGCGGGCTGTCCCTCGAAGACCTGCAGCGGCTTATCGGTTCCGACCGGCAGACTCCGCTCTGGCAGCTGTTGCAGGAGCCTGCCGATCGGGGCGAGCTCTTTCCCCGCCTGACCGTGGCCGGTCAGCAGCGCTGGGAGCGGATCAGACCGGTGATTGCCTCTGCCCTGCAGACACGCGGGCGGGTTCCGTTGCGGCGGCTGGTCGAAACGACATGGCTGGCACTGGCCGGACCGGCCTGTTGCGATCCATCGGCGCTGCCTGACGCCGAACGTTTCTTCTGCCTGCTCGAAGAACTCGACTGCGGTGGAGACCTTGTCGACTTTGAGCAGTTGGACCGGCGTCTCAGTCAGCTGTTCGCCGCCCCTGATCCGCAGGCGGGTGACAAGTTGCAGCTGATGACCATTCACAAGGCCAAGGGCCTGCAGTTCGACACCGTCATCCTGCCGGGACTGGGACGTCCCGCCCCGCGCCAGGACCGCCCGCTGCTCAACTGGATCGACCATCCGGAATACTCGCTGCTGCTGGCGCCGGTCAGAAGGGCTGACAGCAGCAGTGATGATGCCACTTACCAGGCCATCCAGCATCTGCAGCAGGAGAAGAACCAGCTCGAAACCGATCGGTTGATCTACGTTGCCGTCACCCGTGCCATTCGTCGGATTCACCTGCTCGGGCACCTGGAGCAAAGGTCTTCGGGAGAGCTGGAACCGTCCTCTTCCTCGCTGCTCGGCCGGATCTGGGACCAGGTCGGCGGCCTGTTTGCCGGGCCGCGCGACGCCAATGAGTCAGACGCTGCCCCGCAGCGTCCACCGCAACGGCTGCAGCGTCTTCCCCTCGAATGGCAGCCGCCACCGCTTGCGGACACGGTTGCAACGCGACAGGAAGGCGTCCAGAGTGCTTCAACAGGACATGGTCGCCTGTCCACGGAGTTGCGCATCAATTTACGCAGTCAGGAAGGTCGGATGGTCGGCAACCTGGTTCACCAGCTGCTCGAACAGTATGGGCAGCCCGAAACCGTACGGCCGACCCGGGATTTTCTGCGCCAACAGCAGGGGACCTGGAAAAGAAGACTGCTGATGGCCGGGATTGGCGCCCATCGGCTTAAGGATTGCTGCGGGCGTATTCTGACGGCGATGGAACAGACATTTCACGGCCGACATGCCGACCTGCTCTTTGATCAGGCGACGTCGGTCGCTACCGAATTTGCCCTGCACGGACTGGTCGGCGGGCAACTGGTTCACGCCGCGATTGACCGTACCTTCATCGACCGGGAAGGACAGCGCTGGATCGTTGATTACAAAACCAGTCAGCCGGCAGCCGAAGAACCGGTTGACGCATTTCTGGCCAGGGAAAAAGATCATTACGCCGAACAACTCGGGTTTTACGCGCGCCTGTTTGCCGTCCGTGAACCGGGGCGACCACTTTGCACGGCGCTCTATTTTCCCTTGATTGACCGCTTGCTCAGGATTGATGAACCATGAATGATGAGGCTCTGATAAAGCTGGGCTGGCGGCAGATACAGGCTGAAGCCATGCGCCGCCATGACAGGAAAGGTCTGCTGCCCGGCCGGGTCATCGCGACCACGCGTGATTTCTGCACCCTGCTCACCGGAGAAGATGAACCGGTTGCGGCGCGCATCCCCGGGCGCCTGCATCATTTGAAAAGACGGGTCGGCGGGTTGTTGCCGGTGGTCGGAGACTGGGTGGTGTTCAAACCGGCCGGGGCTTCCCGGAGCGCTGTCGTCGAGGAGGTTCTACCGCGGCAGACCTGTCTTTCCCGACAGGCTCCCGGGCGGCGGGGTCGTCTGGTCGAGCAGGTGATTGCCGCCAATGTCGACACCGTCTTCGTCATCACCGGGCTGGACCAGGATTTCAACCCCCGCCGGATCGAGCGTTACCTGGCGCTGGTCACCGGCAGCGGCGCCCGCGCCGTGGTGCTGCTCAACAAGGCCGATCTCTGCTCAGATCCGGAACCCTACCGTTTGCAGGTTGAATCCTTCGGCTGCCCGGTTGTCATTCTCAGTGCGGAGCAGGGGACGGGTCTGGACGCGCTTTCACCCTTCATGACAACCGGTGACACCATTGCCATGCTCGGTTCCTCCGGGGTCGGCAAGTCGACACTGATCAATCGCCTGCTGGGAGAAGAACGGCAGCAGGTCGCCACCGTCAGCGAGAGTGACGGCAAGGGGCGCCACACCACCACCCACCGCGAGCTGCTGCGGCTGCCCGGAGGTGTTCTGCTGATGGATAATCCCGGCATGCGGGAACTTCAACTGTGGAAAGAGACCGCCAGCCTGGAAGAAGCCTTTGAGGATATTTTCGTTCTTGCCCGCGATTGCCGTTTCAGTGATTGTCGTCATCTTGAAGAACCGGACTGCAGCGTCAAACAGGCGGTGGCCGATGGCCGTCTAGCCGAAGAACGATTCCAGAGTTTTTTGAAGCTGCAGCAGGAACTCGTCCGGCATGGTGGCCATTGAAAGCCGATGACACGCCCTGCGGGGTTGACAGCAGTTAAAGAATGACCGCTGTTGTGCCGATGAGAGACTCATGACACTCTTGTCGGAGGCCTCCATGCGCGCGCTGGTGATATGTTTGCTGTTTTTTCTTTTGTCCGGCTGTGCGCAGAATATCGGGACCGGCAATCATGACCTCTCTCCACGGCTGGCGTCCCTGACATTGCACGCCGGACAGACTACACGCGGCCAGGCGTTTCAGGTTTTCGGCTCCCCCAGCACCATCTCCTACACCGACCAGGTTCTCTGGCCCTACGCCGGCCATGAGATTCTCTATCCTCCCGGAACGCGTGAAATCTGGAGTTATTTTGCCTCCAGCGTAACCGGAATGGCGCCGCTGAGTTATTCTCCGGTGCGCAGCCGCCGGCAGTTGATCAAGGTTTTCTTCGACGAACGGGGTATCGTTACCGGTTGGGACGCCATCCCGTTGAACAACTGAGCGCCTGAATCAGGACTTCATTAAAATGATGATTTTTGCTAAGTTGGGATGTGTCGATCCCGGCTTGCGCTTGTGCAGGTACGCTGCCGGGCTGAAGGCCATTTTTTCGGGAGCGGTCATGAAAACCAGTTCGTCCGTAACTACCACGCCACGTCAGCCATCCAGGCTGCTGCAGCTGATGGTCATCGTTGCCATGATTTCCATCTCGGTCATTCTGATCCTGGTCGGCAGTGGAATCTACCAGGTTTTCGAACGGCAACTGGTTCAAATCGCTGAAAAAGATGCTATCCAGGCCGGAAATGACCTGCTTCACCGGGAAGCGGCGAGCTTGTTGCGGACCGGACCTCAGGGCCAGATCGACCTGGCGGTCGACATGGACCGATTGGCGCAATTCGACCAGCGCCTGCGTCAGACCCTCAAGCCCTTCAACATCGTCAAGGTTACGATCTTCTCCCCCGAATGGGTTGTCCTCTACAGCAGTGACCGGAGCCTGATCGGAACCAATGAATTCGGCAATGATCGGCTCAACCGGGCCCTCAAGGGGACACCCGACTCGCAACTGGTCCAGCATGAAAAAATCTCCCGCCCCGGAGAACCGCGGCCATCGGTCGTCGATGTGGTGGAAAGTTATATTCCGATCCGGGTCGGAAACGGTCAGGTGATCGGCTGTTTCGAGATTTATCGCGATGTGACCCGGTATCGGCAGGATCTGTTGACCGGAGTCATTGCCTCGGTGCTGCTGCTGTTGCTGGTGCTCCTCGGAGTCTTCGGGCTTTCCTATCTTTTTCTCCGCCAGGCGGCAAGACGTCTGCAGGCGGCACAGGATGAAATCCGTCGGGCAACGATCCTCGATGAGTTGACCGGGGTGGCGAACCGCCGGGAAATTCTGCAACGCGCCGGCATCGAAATTTCCCGTATGCAGCGTCTTGAGGAACAGGCCCTTGAAAACTGCCTGGCACTGCTGGTCATCGATGTTGATCACCTGCACCTGATCAACCAGGAATATGGACGCGCGGCGGGAGACGATGTTCTGCGTGGGTTGTCGCAGCGGCTTGCCGGTGAGTTGCGCGGCTACGATGCCCTCGGTCGTTATGGCGGCGAGGAATTTCTGGTTGTGTTGCCGGCCAGTACGCGAAGCGGTGCCCAGGCCGCCGCCGAAAGGTTTTGCCAAAAGGTACGCAGCGCACCCTTTGTTGTCGACAACCTGGAAATCGAGGTCACCGTCAGCATCGGCCTGGCCATTGTCAAAGTGCATGAACCTTCCTTTGAACCGGCCCTGAAAAGGGCCATGGAGGCTCTCGCCCGGGCCAAGCAGCAGGGCTGCAACTGCGTAGTCGGGTCTGAGGCAATTGACCCCCCGGATCATCCGGCGCGAATCATGTCCGCCTGAAAATTTCGCCGCGACATGTGGTAAGCTTGTCCCGGGCCTGAATCTGTGAGTCCCTTGTCGGCGGACAGCACAAGTCATTGACCTGCACTCACGGATTCAGGCCAGAACCCGGGGGCGGGACATCAACTATGCCGCGAAGTTTTCATTTCATCCTCTTTACCCTGATCCTGGCTGTCGGGGTCTTTGCCGGTGTCGGTCTGGAGCGGTTTCCTTTCCTTTCCCCATTCTGGTGGCTGGGGCCGATTTTACTTCTCTCCATCGGTCTTTCCGGGTTGCTGAAGCACTTTTCCAGCTATTATCTGTTCCTGGCTCTGCCGCTGGCTGCTTTTCTGGCCTTCGCCGCCGGCAACCGGGTCTGGCCGCCCTCGTCAGGTTCGATTCCTCCTCGAACGGAAACTGCTGACGGGCTGGTTCCTGTTCCGTTGGGAGCTGACGACACCCTTCCGCGACATGAACTTTACGCTCCGCCCGGAACCAGGATTACGGTTTTTGCCGCGGGCCTGCAAAAACCACGATTCTTGAAATTCAATCGTCAGGGCGTACTCTTTGTCAGCCTCCCCGGGGAGGGACGCGTTCTTGCCCTGCCTGACAAAGACGGGGATGGTCGGGCGGATCGTTCCGTGGTCTTTGCCGACGGTCTGAACCGGCCGCATGGGCTTGATTTCTACCTGGGCGCCCTGTTCGTCGCCGAAACCGGGAAGGTTGTCAGCCTGCGGGATCTCGATGGTGACCTGCGTGCCGATCAGAAAAATATTGTCTCCAGTGATTTGCCCGCCGGCGGCGGGCACTGGACCCGGTCCCTGCTGGCGGACGGCCACGGGAGCCTGTATGTCTCCGTCGGTTCAGACTGCAATGCCTGTCTTGAAGAAGATCCGCGCCGGGCGACGGTCCTGAAAATCCCGGCGACCGGCGGCCGGGGGCGTATCTTCGCCTTTGGCTTGCGCAACAGTGTCGGCCTGGCTCTTGATCCCGTCAGTGGAGAAATCTGGGCCAGTGACAACGGCCGCGACCTGCTCGGCGACGACCTGCCGCCCGATGAAATCAACCTGCTGCGTGACGGCGGTGACTACGGTTGGCCCTATTGCTATGGCCGCCGGGTTCCGGACCCCGAACTCGGTAGTGAGCTTCGCTGTCGTCAGACTCAGCCGAGCGAGGTCGATCTGCCGGCTCATTCAGCTCCCCTGGGAATAACCTTCGGAGATGGTCTCAGGGCGGCCCCCTGGATCCGCCGGTCCCTGCTGGTGGCCTACCATGGATCGTGGAACCGAACTGTCCCGACCGGTTATAAAGTGGTTGCAATCCCTTTTCAGCAGGGACGGCCCGCTGGTCCGCCCCGCAACCTGCTCCGCGGGTGGCTGGTCAACGAACGCGCCTGGGGTCGGCCGGTTGCCCCGCTGGTCGGTCCTGACGGCGCGCTTTATCTCAGTGATGACCTGGCCGGTGTCATCTATCGCATTGTCCTGCCTCGGAGTCAGTCATGATCTGCAAGAATTTTTTCCTGACCATCACTCTGTTGTTTCTGTTCCTGTTGTCAGGTGGACCGGGCCTGGCAGACCAGGGCCGTGTTTTTCAGCTGCAGCACCGTTCTGCCGGGGAACTGCTGCCGTTGCTGCAGCCGCTTGTCGATGAACAGACCCGCATCAGCGGCGCCGGCCAGCAACTGGTGGTGCGCGGCAGCAAGGACGAGATTCAACTGATTGCGGAACTTGTCAATGGCCTTGATACCGCTGTCCCTCAGTTCCTGATCCAGGTCCGTCAGCGACGCAGCGATAACCAGACACCGAGCAGGGGCCGTACCCTGGGGACGGCCGGCGACGGCGATTCGACAACACTGTCCACCAAGCCGGGGCGCACCATCGGCAACAGCCGCCGTTCGGTCATCCAGAGCCTGCGGATCGAGGATGGACAAAAAGGGTTTCTGCAGGTCGGCCGGGATGAGCCGTTCAGTACCAGTCAGAGTTTTTTCGCCGGCGAAATATTCGGTTTTGGTGAAAATATTGAGTACCGCAAGGTGAGTACCGGGTTCTGGGTCGAACCCTCATTACGCGGAAAGATGGTCCGCTTGCGACTGACCCCGCAAATGGAGGCTCTCGACTCCGCCGCCAAACGCAAGACCGTTGAATTTCAGCAGGCGGCCAGCGTCATCCAGGTTCCTCTCGGAGTCTGGACCAATCTTGCAACATCCATGTCCGACGGCAGTGACGCGGGCCGTGCCATGTTGACCTATAAGGCCGGTCATCGTGATCAGGTCCGGGATATCTGGATCAAGGTTGACCGTCTCAAGGAGGTTCCCTGATGGCTATTGTCGAAGTCAGTATCGCTCCTCTCGGTACGGCCAATCCTTCTGTCTCCGCTTATGTCGCCGAATGTCTGCGCATCCTGCGGGACAGCGGGCTCAAGCACCAGCTCAACCCGATGGGAACAGTGATCGAGGGCGATCTCGACGAGATTCTCGCGGTCATTGCGAAGATGCACGAAGCCCCCTTCGCCAAAGGGGTCTCCAGGGTCTCGACGTTGATCAAAATTGACGATCGACGTGACTCCGAAAGCCATTCCATGCGGGGCAAAGTGGCTGTTGTCACAAAGCTTCTGGACGATTCCTGAGACGTCTCCTTTCCTGTTGACAGGGGGGAGGGGATTTGTTATCAATAGCGCACTTTTCACGGCCGGAGAGGTCGTGACGGCCCCGTCGCCAAGTGGTAAGGCAGAGGTCTGCAAAACCTCCATCACCAGTTCGAATCTGGTCGGGGCCTCCACTAAAGATAAAGCCAGCCCCATCCGGGCTGGCTTTTTTGTTGATGGCGCCGGATTTTTCATCAACTCTGCGTTGCAGACCCGCTTCGCTTGTGCGACGTAGCTGCCGCTACGCCTCCGCGTTCATTGGGCTGCGCCTTGATTTGATAAAAAATCCGACGCCTCGAGACGGTGGTGCGGATATGGGTCTGATCACCGTTGTTGAACCTTTGCTGGCCGGCTTTTTCATCAACTCTGCGTTGCAGACCCGCTTCGCTTGTGCGACGTAGCTGCCGCTACGCCTCCGCGTTCATTGGGCTGCGCCTTGATTTGATAAAAAATCCGACGCCTCGAGACGGTGGTGCGGATATGGGTCTGATCACCGTTGTTGAACCTTTGCTGGCCGGCTTTTTCATCAACTCTGCGTTGCAGACCCGCTTCGCTTGTGCGACGTAGCTGCCGCCGGGGAATTGGCCGATTGTTCATGTAACCCGGTGTGAGGACTCCGCATGGAATTGATTACTCCCGGATTCATCGTCCTCTTCATCCTGCTCGGCGCCGCCGCCGGCCTGCTCGCCGGTCTGCTCGGCATCGGCGGCGGGATCATCCTGGTGCCCCTGTTTCTGCATATTTTTCCGCTGATCGGCTTTCCGCCCGAATATTATGTTCATCTCGCCCTCGGCACCAGCCTCGGGATCATCCTGCCGACGGCGATCAGCAGCACCTTCGGTCACCGTAAACGCGGCAACGTCGATTGGCGGCAGGTCGGGTTTCTCACCATCGGCGGCGTTGTCGGCGCTGTTGCCGGATCACATCTGGCCGCGGGGTTGAACGGTCGCAACCTGCAACTGCTGTTTGCCGGCATGCAGATATTGGTGGCCGGCCGCATGCTGGTGGCACGCAATTATCTGCCCCCTGAACGCAGCACTCGGGTTCCTCCCTGGATGCTGGTCCTGGTCGGCCTCTGCGGTGGTTCTTTTTCGGCTTTTTTCGGTGTCGGCGGCGGCGTGGTGGCGGTGCCGATGATGGTCATCCTGGTCCAACTGCCGATCCATCTCGCGGTCGGCAATTCCAGTGCCCTGATCGTGGTGTCGTCCCTGGCGGGCATGCTGTCCTACATCGCCACCGGCAGCGGCGAGCCCGGACTTCCACCCTGGTCCTTCGGCTACGTGAACCTCCTGGTTGTGCTGCTGGTCGCCCCGCTTGCGATGCTTTTTGCGCGGCTTGGGGTCCGTATTGCCGGTCGCCTGCCGCATGATAAAATGGTCAAAGCCTTTGCCGCCCTGCTGATCCTGGTCGGCCTGAAAATGGGTTACCAGGTTCTGTTCTGACAAACGGGAGAATTCATGTTGCGTCAGGCTGCTGTTGCCGGACAATTCTATCCCCGCGACCGGGATGACCTTTACCGGCAGGTTACGTCCTTCGTGTCCTCCGAGGCTGCTCCGCAAGGTGTTGTCGGCGCTATGGTCCCTCATGCCGGCTACATCTATTCCGGTGCCGTCGCCGGGGAGGTCTTTTCCCGCATCGAGATCCCCCCTCAGGTTGTCATCCTCGGCCCCAACCATCACGGATTCGGCCATGCCGGTGCCGTCTATGCCGCCGGCGGCTGGCAGACCCCCCTGGGGACAACCCCGGTTGCCGCGTCTCTGGCCGCTGACATTCTGGCTCACTGTCCACTGTTGAGCGCGGACAGTCTCGCCCATCGGCATGAACATTCTCTCGAAGTCCAGCTGCCCTTTCTGCAGGTCCTCCGCCGTGACGTGGAAATCGTGCCGATCTGCCTTGGACAGCTGGGGCTGGACGACCTGCTTGCCATCGCCGACGGTCTCGCCGCTGCCTGTGCCCGGCAGAGGAAGCCGCCGCTGCTGCTGGCCAGCAGCGACATGAGTCATTACGAGCCCGGCGCCGTTGCCCGGCGCAAAGACCAGCTGGCCATCGACCGGATTCTCGCCCTTGACCCTGAAGGACTCTACCGGACGGTGCGCCGCGAACGGATCTCCATGTGCGGGGTTTTGCCGACGGTGGTTCTGCTGGCGGCGGGGACACAACTCGGTGCCGGACGCGCTGAACTGGTCCGTTACGCCAACTCCGGTGACGTGACCGGTGACCAGTCCGATGTTGTCGGCTATGCCGGAATCACCATTCTCTGAACGGTCTTGCCAATCAATTCCGACTGCAGTATAAACAGCGGGCGGCACCCGGGGCGGCACGTTCATGCATGCCCTCCGACAATCGCTCAGCCTTCTTTTCCGGAGAAAACCGATGTCCGATCTACGTGTTCGATTCGCTCCCAGCCCGACCGGCTACCTGCATATCGGCGGGGCCCGTACTGCGCTGTTCAATTACCTGCTCGCCCGCAAGCAAGGCGGCACTTTCGTGCTGCGGATCGAGGATACCGACGTGGAACGTTCCACCCGGGAATCGGTCGATGCCATCCTGCAGGCGATGGATTGGCTGGGGCTTGATTACGACGAAGGTCCGCTTTACCAGTCCGACCGTTTCGACCTTTACCAGCAGAAGATCGATCAGTTGCTCGCCGAGGGCAAGGCCTATCGCTGTTACTGCAGTGCCGAAGAGTTGACCTCCAAACGGGAGGCGGCGATCAGCGAAGGCCGTAAGCCGAAATACGACGGTACCTGCCGGGATCGTGGCGAACAACCGACCGATCGACCGCACGTGGTTCGTTTCAAGGCCCCGCAGGAGGGCGAAACCGCCTTTGTCGACCGCATCAAGGGCCGCATCGCTTTCAATAATGAAGAACTTGACGACCTGATTATCCGTCGCACCGACGGCACACCGACCTACAACCTGGTGGTTGTCATTGATGATGCCGAGATGGGGATCAACCTGGTGGTGCGCGGCGATGACCATGTCAACAATACCCCACGCCAGATCCAACTCTACCGGGCTCTCGGCTACCCGGTGCCGGAATTTGCCCACGTGCCGATGATTCTCGGTTCCGACAAGACCCGGTTGTCCAAACGGCATGGCGCCACTTCAGTGATGGCCTACCGGGACCAGGGTTTTCTTCCGGAAGCCATGGTCAACTACCTGGTTCGTCTCGGCTGGTCGCATGGCGACCAGGAAATTTTCAGTCGTGAAGAACTGGTCGAGACGTTCAGCCTCGATCATGTCGGTCGTGCCGCCGGGGTTTTCAATCCGGAAAAACTGCTCTGGCTCAACGCCCATTACATCAAGCACGGCGATCCGGCCCGGCTGGCGCCGCTGATGGTGGAACAGCTGGAAAAACTCGGGTTGTCGACCGGTGGCGGACCTGACCCGATCGCGGTGGTCACAGCCCTGCGGGAACGGGCGCGAACCTTGGTTGAGATGGCTGAAAACGCGGCCTTTTTCTACCGCGACCAGGTTCTCTACGACCCTGCCGACCAGGCTAAATTCATCACTCCGGCACAGCGTGAACTGTTCATGCTGCTGCAGGACCGGTTTGCCGCCTGCGACAATTTCACTGCCGCCGCTTTGAAAACCGAATTCAGCACTGTCCTCGAACAACTCGGCCTCGGTTTCGGCAAGGGAGCCCAGCCGCTGCGGGTCGCCATGACCGGCAGTCGCGGCGGTCCGGACCTGTTCCTGCTGATTGAACTGCTCGGCCGTGAACAGGTTCTGGCACGGCTTGGACAGGCGCTTGACCTGTTGGTCTGATTCCGTTTTTGTCAACCATGCACCACGCCCGGGACGATCTCGTTCCGGGCGTGGCTGTATCTGTCAATCTCCCGCCTAAACCTTCTTCTCCGTTGCGTCGACATGAGTATGACTGGGGAGCGCACAACGCTTTCATCCCTGACGCAAGGAAAGGTTTATGCCGCACACCCTGATTCCCACCGCCACATCAAAGACGTCCGAAACCCGTGAAGCCCACGGAGCGCCGGGCAGTCGCTGGAATTCGGTTCGGGCAGTTCTTGACGCGATCCCCGATCCCGCCTGGATCACCACCCGAAATGGGCGATTGCGCCTTGCCAACCGCGCGGCCGCCGAGTGTTACGGCTATCAGGAAGAGGAATGGCGCAATCTCAACATCGCTTCATTGATCGGCTGTGAGCAGGAGGATTTTTCCGCAGTTGCCAGGATCCTGGCCGAAGAGGGATATTATTATTTCGAGGCTGAACACCGCTGCAGGGATGGGCGAACTTTCCCCGGGGAAGCCCGCCTGACCCTGGCCATCGTTCAGAGAGCGACCGTCTGTATTGTCATTGCCCACGACAATACCCTGTTGCACGATGCCGAATCCGCTTTTCGCAAAAGCAGGGAACGCTTCAAGAAGGTTTTTGAATATGCCGCCACGGGCATGAACATCCTGCTGCCGGAAGGTTATTTCCTGCAGAGCAACCAGGCTTTCTGCGACTTTGTCGGTTACAGCAGCGAGGAGTTGCGCGGCATGACGGTCGCTGACCTGACGCATCCGGATGATCTTGACAAAACCGCGCGTATTATGAACGAGATCCGTGACGGTAAGCACCGGCATATCAATATTGAGAAACGTTTCCTCAACAAACAGGGTGACGTTGTCTGGGGAGCTGTTTCCGCCACCTGGATTTACAATGCCCAGGGACGTCCCGATTACGGTATCGCCCTTGTTCAGGACATTACCGACTACAAAAAAAATCGTGAAGCCCTGGAACATGAAAGATGGTTCCTGCAGACGGTCGTTGACGGGGTGGTTGATCCCCTGATCGTGGTCGACCTTGACTACCGGATCCTGATGATGAACCGCGCGGCCGGCAAAGCGGGGCAGGGGACCCCGCGGGACGGGGAACTTTGCTACCGGTATTTTCACCGCCAGGAGGCTCCCTGTTGTGACGATTATCATCCCTGTCCGCTTGCGGAGGTAAAGCGAACCGGCAACCCGGTGACTGTTGTTCACTATCAGGCCGCCGGTGATGGCAGCCAGCGAATATTCGAGGTGCAGGCCTCCCCCTATCGCAACCGGGATGGAGAACTGTGCGGCATTATTGAGTCGTCACGTGATATCACCTATCTCTTCGAAGCCGAAGAGCAGTTGCGGGAAAAAGAGACGCGACTCAATTATCTTGTTCAGCATGACACTCTGACCAGCCTGCCGAATCGTGATCATTTTTATACCCGCCTGCGCAAGACCATGCAGACCGCCGGCAAGACCGGCAACCGGGCCGCGGTGCTGCTGCTTGACCTTGACCGGTTCAAGAATATCAACGAATCCCTGGGGCATGATCTCGGTGATCGGGTGCTGTGCAGGGTTGCGGACAGGCTGCGCCGGTGCCTGCGGGACTCCGACCTGGTGGCGCGGTCGGGGGGAGATGAATTCGTCATCATCCTTGAAGAGATCCAGGATGTGGCCCATATCGATATCGTCGCGCGCAAAATCCACAAGGCCCTTTCGCCGCTCCTGGAAATCGATTCCTACCAGCTTTGCGTGACCGGCAGCCTCGGCATCAGTGTTTATCCCGAAGACGGCGCCGATGCCGAAGACCTGATGCGGGCAGCGGATACCGCCCTGTTCCGTGCCAAGGAGAACGGACGAAATACCTATCAGTTCTATACCCCGGACATGAATGCACGGTCCTGCGAACTGCTGCTGCTTGAAAGCAGTCTGCGGCGCGGCATTGAACAACAGGAACTGGTGTTGCACTACCAGCCGCAGATCGATCTTTTCACCGGCCATGTTCGCGGCATGGAAGCCCTGGTGCGGTGGAATCACCCGCAGCGGGGGATGATCCCGCCGGGAGATTTCATCCCCCTGGCAGAAGAAACCGGGCTGATCGTGCCGATGGGGGAATGGGTGCTGCGAGAGGCATGCCGCCAGAACAGGCGCTGGCAGACTCTCGGTTTCAGTCCGGTCCGCATCACAGTCAATATCTCTGCCCGTCAGTTCCTCAAGGGCGACCTGGTGCAGATGGTTGCCGACGTTCTGGAAGAGACTGCCCTGGACCCCGGTTTCCTGGAACTGGAAATCACTGAAAGTATGGTCATGGATGATGTTGAAACGGCGATTTTCATCATGGCCCAGCTGGCGGCCCTCGGCGTCCATCTCGCCATCGATGACTTCGGTACCGGCTATTCATCCCTGGCCCATCTGAAACGCTTCCCGCTCACGACCCTGAAGATCGACCGGGCCTTCGTCAAGGATCTGACCGTCAACGGTGAGGATGAGGCCATTGTCCGGGCCATTGTCGCCCTGGCGCACAGTCTGGATCTGCAGGTGATCGCCGAAGGGATCGAAACCGAGGAACAGTATCTTTTTCTCAAGGAACGAGGCTGTGAGCAGGGTCAGGGATTCCTTTTCAGCAAACCGCTTCCAGCCGATAAAATTCGAACTTTTCTGCGCCCCTTGATGGTCTACTGAATGGTGGCGGAAAAATCCAAAAAAGCTCTTGACCGTGTCGGTGATGTCTGATAAAAATCGACTCCGCTTTTGGGGTGTCGCCAAGTGGTAAGGCAGCGGACTCTGACTCCGCCATTCGGGGGTTCAAATCCTCCCACCCCAGCCATTCATTACAGCTTCGGCTGTTCATATAGAAACCGGCTTCCCTGAGGGGGAGCTAAAGGTGGAGTCATCGACTCCACCTTTTTTTGTTAAGGGCGCCGGCTTTTTCATCAACTCTGCGTTGCAGTCTCGCTTCGCTTGTGCGACGTAGCTGCCGCTACGCCTCCGCGCTCATCGAGCCTGCGCCTTGATTTGATGAAAAATCCAGCGCCTTGAAACTGTGGTGTGGGATATTGGCTTGGAACCTGTCGCACAAGGGGCTCACTGATTCAGGATCATTCTGCGTTGCAGGCTCGCTTCGCTTGTGTGTGCGACCTAGCGAACGCTACGCCTCCACACTCATCGAGACAGCGCCTTGATTTGATAAAAAATCCGGCGCCTTGAGATTGTGGTGTGGGCTGGTACATCACCTCGGCGCTTTGCAAAGAATTTTATAACCACTTGTGGTTTTGTCGGCTACACTGTCAGAAACACTGCTCGACAGAGGAGGAACGAAATCATGATGTTTGCCAATATCCTGTTCATCCTGCTGGTCGGCCTGCTGATCACCGGGCTGGTCTTCCTTGCGAAACGCAAGTAAAGCCGTTTCTCCCTGCCGGGTTTTCCGGCAAAAGAGATCCTTTTACACGTCAGGGAACCGTTCGTCCGTGAAGATTGACAACCCCGTAAGGGGCTGTTTTAATAGCCGCCGATCATTCAAACCCCATTTTTTCAACTGGAGGAGTCAATGAATCCGCTGGCGCAGGAACTCAACGAGCTGATTGCCAAGGACAACCCCCGGGTCCTGGAGATGCTCTCCGACCTCGGCCGTAATCTCTTTTTCCCCAGGGGCATCCTGACCCAGTCGGCGGAAGCCAAGGAAAAAGCCCATAAATTCAACGCCACCATCGGTATCGCCACCGAAGACGGTGGTCCCATGTACCTGCAATGCATCCAGGACAAGCTGGGAGCTTTCGATCCGAAGGATATCTATCCCTACGCGCCACCTGCGGGTAAACCTGAATTGCGGAAGCTCTGGCGCGAGAAGATGCTGCGGGAAAATCCCTCGCTCCAGGGGCGGCAGTTCAGCAACCCTGTCGTCACCAACGCCCTGACCCATGGGCTGGCGATCGTTGCCGACATGTTTGTCGACGCCGGTGACCATCTGGTCATGCCCGACATGATGTGGGGGAACTACAACCTGACCTTCAGCGTCCGTCGCGGTGGTGTGATCAGAAAATACAATACCTTCACCGAGGCCGGCGGCTTCGATGTCGCGGCTTTCAAATCCGAGTTGCGGAAAACTGCCGACGAAAAGGGCAAGGCGCTGGTGTTGCTCAACTTCCCCAACAATCCGAGCGGCTACACTCCGACCGAAGCCGAAGGACAGGCGATTGTCGAAGCGATCGTCGAGGTGGCCGAGTCGGGCTGCAATATCATCGCCGTGACCGATGATGCCTATTTCGGGCTTTTCTACGAGGACTCCCTGACCGAATCGCTTTTCGGCCGTCTCGCCAACCTGCATCCGCGGGTGCTGGCGGTCAAACTCGATGGCGCCACCAAGGAAGAGTATGTCTGGGGTTTCCGTACCGGGTTTATCACCTTTGCCGCCGGCACAAGTGGGCAGGACAACCTGCTGACGGCGCTTGAGAAGAAGACCATGGGCATCATCCGGGCGACGATTTCCAACTGTCCCCATCCGAGTCAGACCTTCGTGATCGAGGCCCTCAGGTCGGCTGACTTCCTTGCCCAGAAAGCGGCCAAGTACCAGACCATGAAGGGACGGGCTCTCAAGGTCAAGGAAGTGCTCGACCGAGGTGAGTATGCCGACGCGTTCAGCTATTACCCCTTCAACTCCGGTTATTTCATGTGTCTCAGGCTGAAGACGGTCGATGCCGAGAAGTTGCGGTTGCATCTGCTTGACAAGTACGGAGTCGGAGCCATCTCGATCGGTTCGACGGACCTGCGGGTCGCTTTCTCCTGTATCGCCGAGGAGGATATCCCCGAACTGTTCAGCCTGATCTACCAGGCGGTCAAGGACATCGAGTGACAACAAAAAGGGGCCCGCTGACGCGGGCCCCTTTTTGTTAACAATCATGAACAAGCTTCAGCATGACATGCTTTCCCTCCCGGGATTTCGGTCCCTGCTGGAATACACCGGCAAGATCCCGGTTTTTCTGGTCGGCGGCGCTCTGCGTGACTGGCGGTTCGGGCAGCCGGTCAAGGATGTCGACCTGGCAACCGACGGTGATCCGACCGACCTGGCGCGGGAATTCGCCAGGCACACCGGGGGAAGCTGGTTCTGGCTTGACCGGCAACGTTGCCAGAGTCGGGTGGTCTTGAAAAACGACCGCGAAGCCTTCAGTTACGATTTTTCTCCATTGCGGGCCGCCACCATCGAGGCGGATCTCGCTGATCGCGACTTTACTCTCAACGCCATGGCGGTGAAGCTGGGTGACAGAGACTGGGCCCTGATTGATCCCTGCGGTGCCGGGGAAGATATCCGCGACCGGCGTCTGCAGGTATGCAGTCCCGATTCCCTGCGTCATGATCCTCTGCGCGTTCTGCGCGGCGTTCGCTTTGCCCTGCAGTTCAACCTCGTCCCGGCAACCGGGACCGAAGCTGCCATGGTTCGCGACGCCGGCCTGTTGTCCGGGATCCCCGGCGAGAGGATTCATGCCGAACTGGCCGTTATCCTGAACGTCGCGGGCAGCAGTCGCATCCTGCCGCTCTGGGTCCGTCTCGACCTGTCGTCGGTGTTGTTCGGGTTCTCCTGTACTGCCGATTCCGGCCGTCAGCTTGCGCGGCAGTTTGACCTGCTGGAGCGAACGCTCAGCCAGGGACCGGCCTGGCTACATGAGCTCGCCGCGGGAACCGTTGCCAACAACTTCAGTCGTCTGGCGCTGTTGAAACTGCATCTTATGCTCTCCGGAACTCCGGGAGCGGGCAGGGCACGCGGCGCGCAGGCTGCTGACCGCCTGCGTCTCGGCAGGCGCAACACGACCGCCCTGAACGGTCTGTTGCGAATCGGTGACTGCCTGCCTTGTCCACGCCGCCACCGTGCTCAGCGACTCTGGCTGGAAGACCTGCCGGGAAACCCCCGGGTCAGCCTGCTCGGACTGCTGCTTGACGGCGTTTCGAAGCCGACCCGTCACCTTCATTTCGACCGCCTTGACCCGCGAGTACTGAAAGACATGGACAAGGAGCCGCCCGAACCGCTGATCCCCGTTGCCAGGATGATGGACCGCCTCGGTTTCAGCCCCGGCCCGGAACTCGGTCGGGCTCTGGCGGAATTGCGCCGGATGGAGATCCTTGAACAGATAAAGACCCCTCGTGAAGCCGAAGCGCACCTGCTCAGGGGAAAGCAAAAAGCCATTGACAAAGGCGAGTCTGCTCCCTAGAATGACCTCCTCTTTCGCGGGAATAACTCAGTGGTAGAGTGTCAGCTTCCCAAGCTGAAGGTCGCGGGTTCGAATCCCGTTTCCCGCTCCAGATGATCTCGCCCTGGCCCATATTCGGGCCGGGGCGTTTTTGTTCCGCCGCTGGCGGTGGCGAAGTCTTTGTGGCAGAATAGAACGGAACCATGACTGACAAGACCCGACGATTAACCATCAAATGTCCCCGCTGCGGGGTGTTGACTGATTATTACGGCAACGAACATCGCCCCTTCTGCTCGGAAAGGTGCCGGCTGATTGATCTCGGCTGCTGGGCCGAGGAAGAGTACCGCATCGCCGGCCGACCCGTGCCGCAGGAATCGGATTCACCAACCTGAGGAGCCTCCATGTACCGATTGACCATACAGACCCAGTTTGCCGCTGCCCACAACCTGGTCAACTACCAGGGGGACTGCGAAAACCTTCATGGCCACAACTGGAAGGTTGAAGTCCGGGTGGCGGCGCGTGAACTGGACAAGTCCGGGCTCGGCATCGACTTCAAGGTTCTCAAGCGCCAGACCAACGCGGTGCTTGACGGCCTGGATCATAAGTATCTGAATAAACTTGAACCTTTTCTTGATCTCAGTCCTTCGTCGGAAAATATTGCCCGTTATCTGTTCGAACAGCTCGGTGAAGTGTTGAATACTGACAATGTCACCGTCGAGCAGGTCAATGTCTGGGAGTCGGACAATGCCTGTGCCAGCTACAGCCTCGACTGAACTGCCCCTGGTTGAGTGTTTCTCCTCCCTGCAGGGGGAAGGGCTGCACATCGGCCGCCGCCAGGTTTTTCTCCGCCTGGGCGGCTGCAACCTCAACTGTGGCTACTGCGATACCGACTTCAGAATCTGCGATACCTGCCGCTTCGAGACGACTCCCGGTTCGGGACGTTTCAAGGCGGTTCCCAACCCGGTCTCCGTCGAGACTCTCTGCGCCTTGCTCGACCAGTGGCTGGCCCTTGCGCCGAACCTCCACCATGCCTTGTCGTTGACCGGCGGCGAACCGCTGTTGCATGCCGATGCCCTGAACGACTGGCTGCCGGTCCTTGCTGAACGGCTACCGATCCACCTGGAAACCAATGGTACCCTTTATCAGTGTTTGCCGGCCCTGATGCCGCATTTGACATTTCTTTCCATCGATCTGAAGCTGGAGGCCACCACCGGCAGCCCGACCCCCTGGAACGAGCATCGGCATTTTCTCCAGGCGGCCCGGAGTCGTCCCGCCCAGGTCAAGATCGTCGTTGACACCGGCCAGGATGAAGAGGAACTGGTGCAGGGCGCGACCCTGGTTGAAGAACTACTGCCCGCAGCCCCGCTTTTTCTGCAGCCGGTGACCCGCGACGGCGGTCCCGACGTCAGCGGTGAGCAGCTGCTCGCCTGGCAGCAGCTGCTTTCCCGCCACCACCCCGATACCCGGGTTGTGCCGCAGATCCATCCGCTGCTCCGGATCGACTAGTCATGTTGATCGCTGACCTCACCATGCCCGAATTTGAAGCGGGCCTGCAACAGACCCGGACCATCATCCTGCCCTTCGGCGCCACCGAGGAGCATGGCCGGCACCTGCCGCTGTCAACCGACACCCTGATGGCTGAAACCCTGGCCGCCCTGGCCGCCGAACGGAGAAAGGTTTTTGTCGCTCCTGTCATTCCCTACGGTGTCTGCCGTTCGAGCAGCGGGCATCCGGGAACCATCAGCATCCGTGGTCTGACCCTGCGCGCCCTGGCATGTGACCTGTTGCGGGACTGTTACCGCCAGGGGCTGCGGCGCTTCATCCTGCTGAGCGGACATGCCGGTGGTACTCACAATGCGTTTCTGCTGGATGCCGGGGAAGAGATGCTGGACAGCCTCCCGGAAGCGGAAATCGCCGTTGTCACGGAACTCGACCTGGTGCGGGCTGATGCCGCGAACCTGGTTGAAACGCGCGGCGACTCGCACGCCGGCGAGATCGAAACCTCGCGTTTGCTGCACAGTCATCCGCAGCTGGTCAAGGGGACGAGTGAACGGGAATTTCCCGATTTTCCGAAAGGATTGCTGGTTCGCGACAAACGGTCCTGCTGGCCCGGCGGCGTCTGGGGTGATCCGGGCAAGGCTTGCGCGGAGAAGGGCAGGGCGATCGAAGCGGCGGTCCTGGAAGGGTTGCTCAACCTGATCGATCGGTTGGAAGAAACCGATCAACACCTCAAACGATGATGAAATCCTGCTGACGGGCGGACGAAGGAGGGTCAGTTGCCGCTGATAACCTGGTTCAGTTCGGACAGCAGTTCGTCGACATCCACATGATGAACATTGGCGCCACCTTCAACCGCTTCGAACTGGGCGATCTGACATTCATTGCAGTCGAGGCCGAACTTCTTGAAAACACTGATCGTCTGCGGGTGTTTGCGGATAATCTCGCCGATCGTCATCTCTTTGCTGATCATCTTTGCAACCTCCCTGAACTGTTAACGGGAAAATTTTTCACGTAACGCGGCCAGAACCGGTTCCGGTACCAGGGTATCTACATTGCCGCCGAGGGAGGCAACCTCCTTGACAATGGATGAACTGAGATAACCGTAGCTTACCGACGTCATCATGAACAGGGTTTCGACTTCTTCGTGAACAGCGTGGTTCATCTGGGCAATCTGGAATTCGTATTCGAAGTCCGAAACCGCCCGCAATCCGCGAAGTATGACCCGGGCGCCCTGCGAAACCACGTAGTCGACCAGCAGTCCCTCAAAGGTGTCGACTTTCAGGCGCGGGTTTTCGGCAACAACCTGCTCAATCATGGCCAGACGCTCCGCGGTGGTGAAGAGCGACTTTTTCTCGGAGTTCCGGGCGACCGCGATGATAACCTGGTCAAAGACCTCCAGCCCGCGCTGGATGATATCCAGGTGACCATTGGTGATCGGGTCGAAGGACCCCGGGTAAACCGCTATATGTTTTTTCATGTCACATCCAGAGGCTGAAAGAGTTCAATTCGAGTGCGCCCGAAAAGTCGTTCTTCAATCCGCTCAAGCCCTTCCGGGGGGATACAGGGTTGATCCTGCCGATCGGACTCGGCGACCACTATAGCATTTTTCTCCAGCAGCCGTCCCGCAATCAACGCAGCCAGGGTGGGTTCGACCAGATTGCGGGAGTAGGGGGGATCGAGAAAAACAATCGTGAAGGGATTGCCGCCCCGCATCTCGTCCAGTGCGGCAGCAACCGGACGACGGAGAATCCGGGCCCGGTCTGCCAGCTGGCAATGTTCCAGGTTGGCACGAATCAACCGTTCCGCCTTACGGTCCTGGTCAACCAGGGTCGCGTGGACGGCGCCGCGACTGAGGGCTTCCAGCGACATGGCGCCGCTTCCGGCAAAGAGGTCAAGGACCCGAGCCCCGTCACAGCCGCCGAGCCTGCTGAACAACATGCTGAAAACAGCTTCCCGCACCCGGTCGGGAGTCGGCCTGATGCCCTGTCCGCTGAAACTGCCGAGTTTGCGCCCGCGAGCGCTTCCGCTGATAATTCTCACTGTGACTCCATTTTGCAAATACCTGAAAAAGCTAGCATACTGACTCTGCGAGCGTCAAGATAATGCATCGTAACGTGAAATCAGGTTGCAGGACGGGTTACGGCCTACATACAATAGAAGCTGAATCTGAGATTGCTGGTCAACGGTACAAGAACGGAGAGGTCACAACCCTTATCCCAGGAGCATCCCGTGGAACGACCTGATCTGGCCCCCTATGCCGCACGAAGCAGTGCCAGCCGGGGGCGAAAGTATGACGAACCCTACAAGGACGATCGCCCCGCCTTCGAGCGGGACCGGGACCGCATCATTCATTGTGCCGCGTTTCGTCGTCTGGAATACAAGACCCAGGTTTTCGTCAACCATGAAGGGGATTATTACCGAACCCGTCTGACCCATTCGCTGGAGGTGGCCCAGATCGCCCGCGGCATTGCCCGGCGGATGAATCTGAACGAAGACCTGACCGAGGCCCTGGCCCTGGCTCATGACCTGGGTCACACACCTTTCGGCCACACCGGGGAACATGCCCTGAACAAGCTGATGAGGGATCACGGCGGTTTTGAACACAATCGCCAGTCACTGCGTGTTGTTGAGGAACTTGAAGAGCGTTATCCGGGCTTTCCCGGTTTGAACCTCTCCTGGGAAACCAGGGAGGGGATCATCAAGCATTCCAGCGATTACGACCGTCCCGGCAGCAGCGCGGCGAATGATTATGAACCGGGGTTGCGTCCCAGTCTTGAGGCCCAGATCATAGATCTGGCGGACGAGATCGCCTACAACAATCATGATATCGATGATGGACTTAAATCCGGCTATATCTGCCTTCAGCAGCTGGCCGAAATTCCTCTCTGGCAGACAACCTATGAACGGGTCGCCGACAAGTTTCCTGACATCGATCCTGAGCGTCATGTCCATCAGACCATCAGCCACCTGATAGGGGTTCTGATCGGTGATGTTGTCGAGCACAGTTGTGCCATGCTCAGCTCCGGCGGGATTGATTCTCCCGAAGCGGTGCGTCAGCAAACGGGACGGCTTATCGCTTTCAGCGCCGAGATGGATGAGAAAAACCGCCAATTGAAACGTTTTCTCTACGAAAAGCTCTATTGTCATTACAAGGTTGAACGAATGCGTTTGAAAGCCGAGCGCTTTCTGACGCAGCTGTTCGAAACCTACAGACAGAATCCGACCCTGCTCCCCGACAGTTATCAGCAGCGATTTTCTTCCACCGGCATCGAGCGGGTTATCTGCGACTACCTGGCAGGAATGACCGACCGCTATGCTCAGGATGAATACAAGCGTCTGTTCGAACCGTTTGAACGGGTCTGAGCAACGATTGCGGCGGTTTTGACAAACAGCTGCTTCCCGCTATGGTAGTAGCAGGGGGAGAAAGCGGGCGGAAAGGAATGAAAAAACCGGGTTGGCGCCTCCCGTTCAGCGGTCTACGGCGGATTGTCTTTTATTACCTTGTCCTGGGGGCGGCCTGGGCCTTCTGTTCCGACCCGTTGCTGAAACTGCTGATCGACGACCCGCGGTTGCGTGAGTTGCTGCATCCCTTCAGGGACATTTTCTTTTTTGTCCTGACCGGTTTTTTTCTCTACCTGGTTCTCGACCGCTACCTGAAAGTGTTGCGCCGCGGTGACCGAAAACTTTTCCACGCGGCCTATCATGACAGTCTCACCGGGCTGGCCAATCAGCTGCGGTTCCAGAATCTTCTCGAAGAAACCCTCTCCGAACTGTCGGGCGGTGACAACAAAGCCGCAATCCTGCTGCTGGACCTGGACCGTTTCCGCACCGTTGTCCGGACCCTCGGCCACAGTGTCGGCAACCTGCTGCTCAAGGAAATCGCCCGTCGGTTGCAGTCCTGTCTCGACCCGCAGGCCCTGCTGTCACGTTTCAGCGGCGATGAATTTGCCGTGCTGTTGCCGTCCATCGAGCACAGCGACCAGGTTGCCGGCGTTGCCGAATCCCTGCAGAAATGCCTCAAGGAACCTTTCCCCTTTGTCGAACATGGGCTCCACTTAAGCGGTAGCATCGGCATCGCGATCTATCCCCATGATGGCCATGATGCCATCACGCTGCTGAAAAATGCCGAGGTGGCCCGCAGTCGTGCCAAGGAAATGGGAGGGCATGGATTCCAGTTCTATTTTCCGGAGATGAACGAGTATTTCCTGCAGTCGCTGGTCCTCGAAAACCGCCTTCATACAGCCCTGGAGAGGAATGAACTGGGAGTTCGCTATCAGCCGCTGCTCCATCTGCATCGCAGCCGGATCAGCGGCGTGGAGGCCCTGATCTGCTGGAGGTACCCTGATGGCGAATCGATCTCACCGGAACGTTTCATCCCGCTGGCTGAGGAAACCGGCCTGATCGAGCCGATCGGTGAGTGGGTTTTGACCCGGGCCTGCCGTCAGAACCATCACTGGCAGCAGCAGGGACTGCCGCCGCAGCGCATGGCGGTCAATGTTTCGGTACGGCAATTTTTCCATCCGGGGTTCTTTGACATGGTATGCCGGGTGCTGGAAAATACCGGTCTGGCTCCGAAATGGCTGGCACTGGAATTGACCGAGAGCATGTTGATGCAGGACGTGGAACAGGCTCGAAAGTTGCTGGCCGACCTCAGACAGCTTGGTGTCAAGGTGGTGATCGACGACTTCGGTACCGGTTATTCGTCGCTCAGTTACCTTAAACGGTTTCCGGTTGACGGCTTGAAAATCGACCAGTCCTTTATCGAAGGCATTCCTCGAGACCATGGGGACACCGCCTTGACGGCGGCCATCATCGCCATGGGGCACGCGCTTGGGCTTGAGGTGATCGCCGAGGGGGTCGAACGACTGGAACAGTACCGGTTTTTAAAGGAAAAAGGATGCGACCGTATCCAGGGGTATCTCTTCCATCCGCCCCTGACCGCCGAAGAATGTACCGGGCTGCTGATGGAACACCGGATGGAGTCGATCGTCATCGCCTGACGGCAGATGCTTCGTTCAGCGGGGCAGAGTAATCGTCGGCTCGTCGGCCGGGCGGTACAGCAGGATGGTCCGGCCGAGGATCTGGGCAACGGCCGAGGAGGTGCGGGCCGCCAGTCGCTCGGCGACCTCTTTTCGATCCAGCAGGCAGCCTTCCTGCAGTTTCAGCTTGATTAATTCATGGGCCGTCAACGCCTCGTCGACAGAAGCTTCCAGGGCGGCTGTCAGTTCGTCCTTGCCGATCATGACGACCGGCTGCAGGTGATGACCTAGCCCGCGCAGGAAACGCCGTTGTTTTCCGGTCAGGGTCTGCATTCGTGTTCTCCGTCCAGCTGTTCGCGGGCAAAATGCCCGGGGTGAGGGCGCATTATAGACTCTTTGCGCGTCGGTGCAAGCATCTTCCGCGGTTTCCCGATTATCGGCTCTGCTCAAGCAGGTAGTCGAGGGCGGCGACCACATCCGCGTCGCTCAGGGCGGGATTTCCGCCTCGCGGCGGCATATGCCCGACAGCCCCCTCGAATCCCAGGATCGAGTGTTCGAGCAGCGTGTCCCGTCCCTGACCGAGTCGGGAGCGCCACCCCTCACGATCTCCGATGCGCTGGGCACCGTGTTTCCCGGTATCATGGCAGCGGGCACAGGCCTGTCGATAGATCCGGACGCCGGGTTCGGGAACAGGCGGCTGCACACAGGCGGTACAGGCGAAAAGCAACCACAGCCAGCGAATCATTGCCAACCTCCACAGGACAGCCCTGGCGGGCCACGGCAAGGTGAATTCAGGATCGTTCAATTATGCTACCATAGTTTTCATGCGTGCCATTATCCCCTCCATCCTTTTGCTCTGCGCGTGCGTCCTGCTCCTTTCCGGTTGCAGCGATTTCGATTATTACCTGCAGGCGATTGATGGACAGTACGAGCTCCTGCACAAAAGCCGCGATATCCACGAGATCATTGCCGATCCGCAGGTCAGCGGGCCGCTGAAGTCCCAACTGGACCAGGCCCTGCATATCCGCGCCTTTGCCAGCACCTGGCTGCACCTGCCCGATAACGACAGTTATCGCCGCTATGCCGATCTCGGCCGCCCCTATGTTGTCTGGAATGTGGTCGCCACCCCGGAATTTTCACTGCAGCCGGTGACCTGGTGTTTCCCGATTGCCGGTTGTGTCCCCTATCGCGGCTATTTCAAGAAACAGCCGGCGATCGACTTTGCCAGGAAACTCAAGAAGGAAGGGGACGATGTTCTGGTGTACGGAGTTCAGGCCTATTCGACCCTGAACTGGTTTGACGATCCACTGCTGAACACGTTCAACAACGGATCCGAAACCTCCCTGGCCGCGCTGATTTTTCACGAACTCGCCCATCAGCAGGTCTACTTATCCGGCGATTCCGATTTCAATGAAGCGTTTGCCAAGACCGTTGAAATGGAAGGTGTCAAACGCTGGCTGCTGACGCACGGCAAAAGCCGGCAGGCGGAACACTACCGGGAGCAGCTGGTGATGGAACGTGATTTTTTACGGTTCGCCCGCAGCTGCCGCCAGCAGTTGCAGACTCTTTATGCGTCGGGGCAGGCGCCCGAATCCATGCGGCGTGAAAAGTATCGTCTGATCCGTTCCTTCCAGGACGAGGTTCGGCGCTTCCGGCAGCAGCGCAATGACGGCAACGGTTTTTCGGCCTGGCTGGACCCGGCCCTGAATAACGCCCGCTTCGCTTCTTTGAGCACCTATTATCAGCTGGTCCCGGCTTTTCAGCATTTACTTTCTCTCTACCAGGGAGAACTGGACCCTTTTTATCGTCAGGTCGCGGAAATTGCCGCTCGGCCGGCAACCGAACGCAAACGGATTCTCGCTTTTCTCGGCCACAGGGAACCGTTCGCCAGCGCCCGTCGCTGAAACAGTCGGTCCTTTCTTTTTCTTTACAAGATCCCAGTTTTTCATTATCTTACGAGATTGCGCGCTGTGCGCACCATCACCCCGTAAAGTCTGCAGATGAATCAAAAATATATACGTAATTTTTCCATTATCGCCCATATCGACCACGGCAAATCGACCCTTGCCGACCGCCTGCTCGAAGCCACGGGAGCCTTGTCGGACCGCGAAAAAACCGATCAGTTTCTCGACAAGATGGAACTGGAACGGGAACGCGGTATCACCATAAAGGCCCAGGCGGTGCGTCTCACCTATCGTGCCGATGACGGGCATGACTACATTTTCAACCTGATCGACACCCCGGGACATGTTGATTTTTCCTACGAGGTCAGCCGTTCGCTGGCGGCCTGCGAAGGGGCAACACTGGTGGTTGACGCGTCCCAGGGCGTCGAAGCGCAGACCCTGGCCAATGTCTACCTGGCCATCGATGAGGATCTTGAGGTCTTTCCGGTGCTCAACAAGATCGATCTGCCCAGTGCCGAACCGGAGCGGGTCTGTGAAGAGATCGAGGACATTATCGGCCTCGATACTTCGGACGCGGTACTGGCAAGCGCCAAGGAGGGCCGGGGGATCAAGGAATTTCTTGAAGCGGTCGTAGCCAAGATTCCACCGCCGCAGGGTGACCCGGACGCACCGCTCAAGGCCCTTATTTTCGATTCCTGGTACGACTCCTACCAGGGAGTCGTCTCCCTGGTCCGAGTCTTCGATGGCACGCTCAAAAAGGGTGACAGAATTCGGCTGATGGCAACCGGCAGCAACTACGAAGTTCTCAAGGTCGGTGCGTTTTCACCCTTTCCGGTTGAATTGCCGCAGCTCGCCGCCGGTGAGGTTGGTTTCGTCATCGCCGGCATCAAGAATATCCAGGATGCCAAGGTCGGGGACACCATCACCCATGATCTGCGCCGGGCGGAGACACCGCTGGAAGGTTTTCAGGAAGTCAAACCGATGGTCTTTTCGGGGCTCTACCCGATCGACAACGGTGAATATGATCTGCTGCGCGACGCCATGGAAAAACTGCGGTTGAATGATTCGTCCTTCAGCTTCGAACCGGAAAACTCGATGGCACTCGGCTTCGGTTTTCGCTGCGGTTTTCTCGGCCTGCTGCACATGGAGATCATTCAGGAGCGGCTGGAACGGGAATTCGGCGTCGACCTGATCACCACCGCGCCGACAGTCGTCTATCAGGTCACCTCGACCAAGGGTGAGCGGTTCGCGGTGGAAAGCGCCAACAAACTGCCCGACGTGCAGTATATCGAGAAGATCGAGGAACCGTTCATTCTCGCTTCGATTCATGTTCCCAACGAGTTCGTCGGCGCGGTGCTGGCTCTCTGTGAAGAAAAACGCGGCATTCAGCGCGAAATCAAGTACCTGACCGCCAACCGGGTGATGGTGATTTACGAATTGCCGTTGAATGAAATCGTCCTCGATTTCTTCGATCGCCTCAAGTCAATCACCCGCGGTTATGCCTCGCTCGACTATGAAGCTCTCGACTACCGTGAAAGCGCCCTGGTGCGTCTGAATATTCTTATCAACGGAGAACCGGTCGACGCCCTGTCGTTGATCGTACACCGTGACAAGGCACAGTACCGGGGCCGGGAACTGGTCGCCAGGATGAAGGAATTCATCCCCCGGCAGCAGTACGAGGTCGCACTGCAGGCAGCCATCGGCAACAAGGTCATTGCCCGTGAGACGGTCAAGGCACTGCGCAAGGATGTTACCGCCAAATGTTATGGGGGCGACATCAGCCGTAAACGGAAACTGCTCGAAAAGCAGAAAGAGGGCAAGAAACGCATGAAGCAGGTCGGCAGTGTGGAGTTGCCGCAGGAAGCCTTCCTGGCCATTCTCAAGGTAAAGGAACAGAAATGATATTCGGCCGCAAAAAATCGATTCCTTCCGAGTTGACAAAAAAACCCTGGTGGCGCGAGTACGGCGAAGCGTTGCTGGTGGCGGCAATTCTCGCCCTGATCATACGAACGTTCATCGTACAGGCCTTCAAGATCCCGTCCGGATCGATGGAGGACACCCTGCTGATCGGTGACCACCTGCTGGTCAACAAGTTCATCTACGGCCTGCCGATTCCTTTTACCAACAAGCATTTTCTTGCCATTCGGCACCCGCAGCGCGGCGATGTCATCGTTTTTGAGTTTCCTGAAGATGCCGACAAACCCTATTTCGAAAGACGCGATTTCATCAAACGCGTGATCGGTACTCCCGGCGACAAGGTCGAGGTGCGCAACAAGCGGGTCTACATCAATGGGAAACTCTACGCCATCGAACAGGAGCGCCACAAGGAATCAAGTGTGGTCGGTCCGCAATATGGTCCACGCGACAACATGCGGCCGGTCGAGGTGCCGCCCGGCAGCTATTTTGTCATGGGGGACAACCGCGATCGCTCCTATGACAGCCGCTTCTGGGGGTTCGTCCCCGAAGGCAATATCAAGGGACTGGCCTTTATCAAGTACTGGTCCTGGGATTCGAAAAAACACTGGCCGCGCTTCAACCGCATCGGACGCCTGATCGAGTGATGCAGGTTTTACCCGATTTACGGTTTTACGTTGACTCGGTCCGGCGGCGGCTGATATAGTGCGCCGCGAATCAGCGTTACACGTCTCCTTTTAAGTTAATCCCGTGAGATTAACAAAGGTGTTCGTTTTGAAACAAAAGATGACTCGAACAATACCCGAATACCTTTCCGCCCGGCGCGGAGAGGTATTTTTTTGTTGTTTGGGCGCCGGCTTTTTCATCAGCTCTGCGTTGCAGACCCGCTTCGCTTGTGTGTGCGACCTAGCGAACGCTACGCCTCCGCGCTCATTGGACTGCGCCTTGATTTGATAAAAAATCTAGCGCCTTGAGACGGTGGTGCGGATATGGGCCTGACCAACGTTGTTGAACCTTTGCTGGCCGGAAATTTTACTGACCAACCAGTCAAAACCCTTAACCGGGAGGAATGAAATGCCTGAAGTGACAACCGTTATTCTCAATCAGGCGGGCATCAACCGGGCCCTGACGCGGATTGCTCATGAAATCCTCGAACACAACAAGGGCACCGAAGATCTGGTCCTGATCGGTATCCGCAGCGGCGGCGACCACCTCGCCGGTGTCCTGGCCGACCGCATCGCCGCCATCGAGGGGGAAAAACCGCCGCTCGGGGCGATCGACATCACCATGTATCGTGATGATCTCGACAGTCGCGGCAGTCTGCCGCTCGGCAGGACCGAGGTCCCCTTTGACGTCGACGGCAGAAAGATCGTCCTGGTTGACGATGTCCTCTATACCGGTCGCACCATCCGGGCCGCCATGGATGCGCTGATCGACCTCGGCCGGCCGCGCAACATCCAGCTTGCGGTGCTCATCGACCGCGGTCATCGCGAACTGCCGATTCGTCCCGATTACGTCGGTCGCAACGTGCCGACCTCGCGGGAAGAGGATGTCGCCGTCGACTTCGACGCCGAACGTCACCCCTGCGAAGTCCGTCTTATCAAACCCTAGCCCTTCCGGAGGGAACCATGTCATTCGGACACAAACATATCCTCGGCATCGAGCACCTCTCCAGGGAGGATATTTTCCAGATTCTCGATACCGCCGCAGGCTTCAAGGAAATCAATACCCGCGCTATCAAGAAGGTTCCGACCTTGAGAGGCAGGACCATCATCAACCTCTTTTTCGAGGCCAGCACTCGCACCCGCACGTCGTTTGAAATCGCCGGCAAACGTCTCTCCGCCGATACGGTCAATATTTCGGCGTCATCCTCTTCGGTCGTCAAGGGCGAAACTCTCGAAGACACCGCGCGTAACATCGAGGCCATGCATCCGGACATCATCGTCATGCGTCACGGCGCCTCAGGTGCCCCGCACTACCTGGCCGAACGTCTTAATTGCGCCATTGTCAATGCCGGCGACGGAGCTCACGAACACCCCAGTCAGGCGTTGCTCGACCTTTTCACCATCCGTGAAAAGAAGGGTTCTCTTGAGGGGTTGAAGGTTGCCATTGTCGGTGATATCGCCCACAGCCGGGTCGCGCGCTCCAACCTCTACGCCCTGACCCGGGTCGGGGCTGAAGTCCGACTGGCCGGACCCGGCACCATGGTGCCGCCCGGTATCGAAAAACTCGGGGCCGAAGTTCACCATGACATCAACGACGCGATTCGTGATGCCGACGTGGTGATGATGCTGCGCATCCAGCTCGAACGCCAGGGCAAAACCCTGTTGCCGAGCCTGCGTGAATTCAGCCGCTTCTACGGCCTGAACCAGGACAATCTCAAGCTCGCCAGGCCCGACGCGCTGGTCATGCATCCCGGCCCGATGAACCGGGGCGTGGAAATCGCCTCCAGTGTCGCCGACGGACCGCAGAATGTTATTCTTGACCAGGTGGAAAACGGGGTCGCGGTTCGCATGGCCCTGCTGTACCTGGTGGCCGGCGGCGAAGCTGCCGAGGAATCCTGATCCCCCGCATTCTATCGACAAGGAGCATTTAAGGATGAGTATCCTGATAAAAAATGGTCGACTGATTGATCCGGCCAACAACATTGATGATCACCTCGACCTGCTGCTCAAAGACGGACTGGTGGCCGCTGTCGGCAAAAACCTTTCCGTTGACGCTGATGAAACCATCGACGCCGACGGGAAACTGGTGACCCCCGGTCTGATCGACCTGCATGTCCACCTGCGCGACCCGGGCCAGGAATACAAGGAAGATATTGCCAGCGGCACCGCGGCGGCGGTTGCCGGCGGCTTCACCTCGGTGGCCTGCATGCCCAATACCCAGCCGGTCAACGACAACCTCGCGGTGACGAAATATATTCTCAGCCGCAGCGAAGAGGTCGGCCGCTGCCGTGTTTTCCCGGTGGCTTCCATCACCCGTGGGCTCAAGGGTGAAAACCTGACCGAGATGGGAGAGCTGAAACAGGGTGGGGCGGTTGCCTTTTCCGACGACGGTCGACCGGTTGAAAACGGCGAGGTCATGCGGCGGGCTCTGGAATATGCCCGGCCCTTCGGCGCACCGATCATCTCACACGCCGAAGACCTGTCGCTGGTCGGCAAGGGGGTAATGAACGACGGTTTCGTTGCCACCGAGCTGGGGCTCAAGGGGATTCCCTGGGTTGCTGAAGACGCTATGGTGGCACGGGACGTGATGCTGGCCGAATATACCGGCGGGCACATGCATATCGCCCATATCTCGACCCGCGGCGCCGTCGAGATCGTCCGCCGGGCGAAGGAGCGTGGAGTGCGGGTGACCTGCGAAGCGACTCCGCACCATTTCACCCTGACCGAAGAAGCGGTGCGCGGCTACGACACCAACGCCAAGATGAACCCGCCGCTACGCACCGAAGCTGACCTTGAAGCGGTCCGCCGGGGCCTGGCCGACGGCACCATTGACGCCATCGCCACCGATCACGCACCGCACCACCGCGACGAGAAGAATGTCGAATTCAATATCGCCATGAACGGCATTGTCGGCCTCGAAACCGCCTTGCCGCTGGCCCTGGCCCTGGTTCGGGACGGCCTGGTGGAGCTGAACCGGATGGTCGCCCTGTTGACTTCCGGGCCGGCCGCAGTCCTCGGTCTTGAAGTCGGCAGCCTGGCGGCCGGCCGACCGGCTGACGTGACGCTGATCGATCCCGACTGTGAATGGACCCTGGCCGCCGACCAGCTGGTTTCCAAAAGCAAAAACACGCCGTTCGGCGGCTGGACGCTGCAGGGGGCCGCGATCACGACGGTTGTCGGCGGGAAAATCGCCTGGCAGCGCGCAGGACAGCAATAAAATTGTTTGAACGGCCGGCCTCAGTGTCCGGCCTTTTCAAGGGAGCATCAAAGGAATGAAAGCAATTCTGGCCCTGGCCGACGGCCGGGTCTTCCACGGCAGGGCCTTCGGGGCCCCGGGTGAAGTTTACGGCGAAGTGGTGTTCAATACCAGTATGACCGGTTACCAGGAGATTCTCACCGATCCCTCCTATGCCGGCGAGATCGTCACCATGACCTACCCGCAGATCGGCAACTACGGCATCAATCCGGAGGATGTGGAATCCTCGCAGCCGCATCTGCGCGGTTTCGTGGTCAAGGAAAACTGCTCCTTCCCGTCCAACTGGCGTTCCCGGATGACCCTTGACGCCTACCTGAAGGAGCACAATATCCTCGGCATCGAGGGTATCGATACCCGCGCGCTGGTACGGCATATCCGTGATCATGGCGCCCAGACCGGCGTCATATCGACCACTGATCTCGATCCCGACAGCCTGGTGGAGAAGGCACGCCGGGCGCCGTCTATCGTCGGTCGTGACCTGGTGCAGGAGGTCAGCTGCAAACAGCCTTACCACTGGACCGAAGGCCCCTGGGATCTTGAAGAGGGGTACCGGGAGGTTGCCGGACAGCCACAATACAAGGTTGTTGCCTACGACTTCGGTATCAAGCGCAACATCCTCCGCAACCTGGTGGCCGCCGGTTGTGATGTTACCGTCGTACCGGCCGACACTCCGGCCGCGGAGGTGCTGAAGATGAACCCCGACGGCATTTTTCTCAGCAATGGCCCCGGTGACCCGGAGCCGGTCACCTACGCTCAGGAAAATATCCGTCAACTGCTCGGCAAAAAACCGCTGTTCGGCATCTGTCTCGGCCATCAGCTGCTGGCCATCGCCCTGGGAGGCAGGACCTACAAGCTGAAATTCGGCCATCGCGGCGGCAATCAGCCTGTCCGCCGCGGAGATGGCCCCAATGTCGAGATCACCGCCCAGAATCACGGTTTCGCCGTCGACGCCGAAAGTCTGAGCGATGAAACCGTGGTGTCCCATGTCAATCTCAACGACAATACCGTCGAGGGCCTGCGGCACACCCGCGTGCCGGCCTTTTCGGTTCAGTACCACCCGGAGGCCTCGCCGGGTCCCCACGACGCCCACTACCTGTTCGACGAATTTATCCAATTGATGAAAGACAATAAAACGCCGTAATAGTGGATAGTTACACGTAATAATTGATGTTATTTATCAGGCTCTGTCAATGATGGCAGGACCGATGCCCGGCAGACCGGGCGGGTTTTCACGAGGACCAGAATATGCCCAAGCGTACAGATCTCCATAAAATTCTCATTATCGGCGCCGGACCGATCATTATCGGCCAGGCCTGCGAGTTCGATTATTCCGGAACTCAGGCCTGTAAAGCGCTCAAGGAAGAGGGCTACGAAGTCGTATTGCTCAATTCCAATCCGGCGACCATCATGACCGATCCGGACTTCGCCGATCGAACCTATATCGAACCGGTGACGCCCGAGTCTCTGCGACGGATCATTGAGAAGGAACGTCCGGACGCGGTTCTGCCGACCCTCGGCGGGCAGACCGCCCTGAACACCGCGGTGTCGGTTGCCAAGGACGGCACCCTGGAAAAATACGGCGTCGAACTGATCGGCGCCAAACTCCCGGCCATTGAAAAAGCTGAAGATCGCACCCTGTTCAAGGAGGCGATGGCGAAAATCGATGTCGCCGTACCGCGTTCCGGCCTGGCACACAGCTACCGGGAAGCGATGGAGATCATCGAATATGTCGGATATCCGGCCATTATCCGCCCATCCTTCACCCTCGGCGGGACCGGCGGGGGCATCGCCTACAACCGGGAAGAGTACGAACGGATGGTGCTGGCCGGCATTGACGCCTCGCCGACTGACGAGATCCTGATCGAGGAATCGATCATCGGCTGGAAAGAGTACGAACTGGAGGTGATGCGTGACGTCGCCGACAATGTCGTCATCATCTGTTCGATTGAAAACTTCGATGCCATGGGCGTGCATACCGGCGATTCAATCACCGTGGCCCCGGCTCAGACCCTGACCGACAAGGAATACCAGATCCTGCGTGACGCGGCGATTCGCATCATCCGTGAGATCGGCGTCGATACCGGCGGTTCCAACATCCAGTTCGCCATCAATCCCCGTGATGGCCGCCTGGCGGTTATCGAGATGAACCCGCGGGTTTCGCGCTCCTCCGCCCTGGCGTCCAAGGCGACCGGCTTTCCGATCGCCAAGATCGCCGCCAAGCTCTCGGTCGGCTACACTCTGGATGAAATCCCCAACGACATCACCCGCGAGACCCTGGCGTCCTTCGAGCCGACCATTGACTACGTGGTCACCAAGGTGCCGCGTTTCACTTTCGAAAAGTTTCCCCAGGCCGACGCCACCCTGACCACGCAGATGAAGTCGGTGGGAGAAGTCATGGCCATCGGCCGGACCTTCAAGGAAAGCCTCCAGAAGGCCCTGCGGTCGCTGGAAATCGGCTCCGCCGGTTTCGAGAGCCGACTGTTCGATTCCAGCGAGGAATCCCGCCGCGGGCTGAGCCAGGCCGAGTACGACCTGCTGCGGGAGAAACTGCGGGTGCCGGGCTGGGAACGGCTCTGGTATATCGGAGACGCGCTGCGCGCCAACTGGGCGATCGACGAAATCTACCAGTTGACCGGCATCGACCCCTGGTTCCTCGGCAACGTCAAGCAGATCATCGACTTTGAGAGTGAACTGGTTCGCAACCACGGCCTGGTTGCCGATGGAGGCGAGAAATTCGCCGACCTCTTGCGCCGGGCCAAGCAGTACGGGTTTTCCGATCAGCGGCTGGCAACACTGTGGGGCATCACCGAGCGGGACGTTCGCGGGTTCAGGCGGGAGCTGGGTATTCGCCCGGTCTACAAGCGGGTCGACACCTGCGCCGCCGAGTTTGTCGCCCATACCCCGTATCTCTATTCCACCTACGAGGAGGAATGTGAAGCCGAGCCGACCGACCGAAAGAAAATCATCATCCTCGGCGGCGGTCCGAACCGGATAGGGCAGGGGATTGAATTCGACTACTGCTGTGTTCACGGGGTATTCGCCCTGGCCGAGGACGGCTACGAAACCATCATGGTCAACTGCAACCCGGAAACCGTTTCGACCGACTACGACACTTCGGACCGACTCTACTTCGAGCCGTTGACCTTCGAGGATGTTCTCGAAATCGTCGATCTGGAACAGCCGGTCGGGGTTATCGTCCAGTTCGGCGGCCAGACGCCGCTGAAGCTGGCGGTCGCTCTTGAGGAGGCCGGGGTGCCGATCATCGGCACCTCGCCCGACGCCATCGACCGGGCCGAGGATCGCGAGCGGTTCCAGGCTCTGCTGCACAAACTCGACCTGCGCCAGCCGGAGAACGGCACCGCCCGCTCCACCGCGGAAGCCGAGGTGATCGCCGAGCGGATCGGCTATCCGGTGGTGGTGCGTCCATCCTACGTGCTTGGCGGACGAGCGATGGAAATCGTCTACGATCTCGATATGCTGCGCTCCTACATGACCCATGCGGTGCAGGCTTCACCGGAGCACCCGATCCTGGTGGATAAATTCCTCGAAAACGCTGTTGAAGTTGATGTTGATGCGCTGGCCGACGGTCAGGAGGTGGTCATCGGCGGCATCATGCAGCACATCGAGGAAGCCGGCATTCACAGCGGTGATTCGGCCTGCGCCCTGCCGCCGTTCTCACTCAGCGACACGGTTGTCGCTGAAATCCGCCGCCAGACCGTTGAACTGGCGCTTGAACTGCAGGTCATCGGCCTGATGAATATTCAGTACGCCGTCAAGGGCGAGGATATCTACCTGATCGAAGTCAATCCCCGCGCCAGCCGCACGGTTCCCTTTGTCTCCAAGGCCACCGGACGTCCCTGCGCGAAAATCGCCGCCCGGCTGATGGCGGGAAAATCACTGGCCGAGCTCGGCATTTCCGGTGATATCGTCCCGAAACATATTTCTGTCAAAGAGGCGGTCTTTCCCTTCGTCAAGTTTCCCGGGGTCGACACCCTGTTGGGACCGGAGATGAAATCCACCGGCGAGGTGATGGGCATCGACATGGATTTCGGCCATGCCTTCGCCAAGGCGCAGCTCGGGGCCGGGGTTAATCTGCCGCTCTCGGGAGAGGTCTTCGTCAGTGTCAAGGACGCCGACAAGGTTCCGGTCCTCGCTGCTGTCAAGGAGCTGTCCGCCGCCGGATTCGGCATCATCGCCACCCGTGGAACCGCCCAGTTCCTCAAAGAGAAGGGGGTCGCTGTCGAAATCGTCAACAAGGTCAAAGAGGGCCGTCCCCATTGCGTGGACGTGTTGAAAAGCAACCGGATCTCCATAGTTTTCAATACCACGTTCGGCGCGCAGTCGGTCGCCGACTCCTATTCGATCCGGCGTACGGCACTGATGAACGGCGTGGCTTATTTCACCACCGTCGCCGGCATCAACGCCGCGGTTGATGCCATCCTCGCCATGAAGCGGGAAACTCTTGACGTCAAACCGCTCCAAGAGTATTATCCCGGTGTGACACGCTCGTAACGGGCGTGTCACTTGGTTTATACAACGATTTGACTGGGCGGGTTTTCCCGCCCATCAATTTTTCACCTTTTCATTTTTCACCTATTCAACGTAACTATTTCTGAATCAGTGCGCTGATTCCAGGTAGACAGAGGACGATTCAAGCGATGTCAAGCCAGATCCCCATGACCCGCGTCGGGCATGAGCGTTTGCAGGAAGAACTGAAAAACCTGATCCGGGTTGAACGCCCGCGTGTTGTCGAGCAGATTGCCGAGGCTCGCAGCCACGGTGATCTCTCGGAAAACGCCGAATATGATGCCGCCAAGGACCGTCAGGCCTTTATCGAAGGCCGTATCCAGGAACTCAACGACAAGATTGCCCGTGCCCAGGTCATCGATCCGAGCAAACTTTCCGGCGACAAGGTGGTGTTCGGCGCCACGGTGACCCTGTTCGACGCCGAAACCGATACCGAAGTGACGTACCAGATCGTCGGTGAAGACGAGGCGGACATCAAGGACGGCAAGATTTCGGTGACCTCACCGGTCGGCAAGGCCCTGATCGGTCACAGTCTCGACGATGAAGTCCGTATCAAGGTCCCCTCGGGGCTCCGGGTTTACGAAATTACCGATATCCGCTACGAATAAACCATGCCGGCGACGCATTGCCGGCCGTGTCAGGATTGATTCAAGGCGGAAACCGGCAACGGCTTCCGCCTTTCTTTTTCAGTATCGGGATCCGAATGATTCGGAAGACCGAGGATTCAAGCTTTCCTGAGGGGCTGAGCTTGCAGAACCAACCCGCCAATCTGCGCGCCATGCTGCAGACTCCGGTGACCGCCCTGGCCGGTGTCGGGCCGAAACTGGCCGAGAAGCTGGGTAAAATCGGCCTGGAAACGGTCGAGGATCTTCTCTATACACTCCCCAACCGTTACGAAGACCGGCGTGAATTCCGCCGCATCGGGCGACTTCGCGAGGGACGCTACGAGGTTTTCGGTGGAGAAATTCTCTACAGCGGTGAAACCACAACCAGGAAAGGTCGTCGCAAGCTTTTCGAAGTCGTGGTCGGCGACGGCAGCGGCACCATCTCGCTGAAATGGTTTCATTACCGCCGACAATGGCAGGAAAAGCAGTTCAAAGTCGGTCGCAAGGCGGTTTTCGGCGGTGAAGTCAAACGTTTCGGAGCGGTGCGCGAGGTGCATCATCCCGAGGTCGATTTCCTGCCCGCGGGGGGCAGTTTTGAAGCCTACCGCGCCGCGGACCCCCTGGTCTTCGGCCGCATTCTTCCCGTTTATCCCCTGACCGAAGGGTTGCATCAGAAAACCGCCCGGAAAATCTGGAAAGAGGCGGTTGACCGGTACGCGCCGGCGGTCCGTTCGGTCCTGCCGCAGGAGATCCTGCAACGCCGCGGTCTGCAGCCCCTCAACGAAGCCCTGGTCGCGGCCCACTGGCCTGCCGACGACGTTCACTATGAATCCCTCGGTTCGGTCAATGACCCGGCGCGGCGGTCACTGGTTTTCGACGAATTCTTTTTTCTCGAACTCGGCCTGGCGCTGAAACGCAAGGGGATGAGTCTTGAGCCCGGCATCCCGTTCCAGGTCGAGCATCGCTATACCCGACCGCTGGCCAGGATGCTTCCTTACCGGTTGACGGCCGCCCAGCGGCGGGTGCTGGGCGAAATCAAACACGACCTGATGCGGCCGCACCCCATGAATCGCCTGCTGCAGGGGGATGTCGGCAGCGGCAAAACCATTGTCGCCCTGATGGCGGCGCTGGTGGCGATTGAAAACCACACCCAGGTCGCCATTGTCGCCCCCACAGAAATTCTCGCTGAACAGCATTATCGTCAATTTTCCTTCTGGCTGGAAAAACTCGGGCTGCGGGCCGCGCTGCTTTCCGGTGGACTCAAAGGCAGACCTCGGCAGGAACTGCTTGAGCAACTGGCTGCCGGTGAGGTTCATCTGGTGGTCGGTACCCACGCGGTTCTGCAGGAGGATGTCACTTTCCGCTGCCTCGGGCTCGGCATCATCGACGAGCAGCATCGCTTCGGTGTCGAGCAGCGCCAGGTGCTGCGCAGGAAAGGGATGCATCCCCACATCCTGGTCATGACCGCCACGCCGATTCCGCGCACCATGGCCCTGGCCGTCTTCGGCGACCTCGATCTTTCGGTGATCGACGAACTGCCGCCCGGCCGCACCCCGATCGAGACCCGGCTGGTTGCTGACCGGGGTCGCAATGAACTGTATCGCTTCATGCGCGGGCAACTGCAACAGGGGCGCCAGGGCTACATTGTTTATCCTCTGGTTGAAGAGTCGGAAAAAAGCGACCTGCAGGCGGCCACCGAGGCCGCGGAACAGCTGCGGTCTTCGATTTTCCCCGAGTTCAGTATTGCCGTGCTGCACGGCCGCATGAAGAGCGACGAGAAAGACGCGGTGATGCAGCGGTTCAAGGCGGGCGAGATCCAGCTGCTGGTCTCGACCACAGTGATCGAAGTCGGCATCGATGTTCCCAACGCAACCATGATGGTTGTCGAACATGCCGAACGCTTCGGCCTGGCGCAGCTGCACCAATTGCGGGGCAGGGTGGGACGCGGGGCAGGGCAGAGTTACTGTTTTCTGCTCCGCTCGCAGCGCTGCAGCGAAGATGGGCTCAAGCGGCTGCAGGTGATGTGTGACACCAACGACGGATTCCGCATCGCCGAAGCCGACCTCGAAATCCGCGGTCCCGGTGATTTTCTCGGTACCCGCCAGGCCGGACTGCCCGACTTTCGCATCGCCAATCTGCTCCAGGACGGCCGGGTGCTCGAAGAAGCCCGTCAGGAAGCCATGGCCATGGTCGAGGATCCCGAGTTTCCATCAGCCGATAAATACCGCGAGATTATTGCAACCCTGCATGACCGCTGGGGAGGGCGGCTGGAGCTGGCCAGCATCGGCTAGGAGGCTGTCAGACTATCCATAAACTGGCTGCAAATCCGCGCGTTCGGCCCATATCCCAGCCCCATTTTGCCCCATAGCCACTGCTATGAGGCTGCAATTGAGCCGAAATCTGTGCTCAAACGCCCGAATTTTCGCTTCAGCCTGTATAGTCCGTATATGGTCTCCCCCCTTTTTGCAAGGGCTTTGTGTCGTTAATGACAGGGACAGG